>NZ_JBEXLR010000003.1:0-138806 GCF_040610095.1 Micromonospora sp. NPDC004540 | reverse complement strand
TGGCCAGCAGCGGCAGCACCGGCATGACCAGGCCGGCGCGCAGCAGCCACCGGCTCGACGGGGTGCGGCCCTTGCGCTGGGTCCACAGGACGATCCCGCCCGCCCCGAGCCGACCGGCGCGCCGCTGCCGTCGCGAGTGGACGCGCCGACCAACCGGCCGATCTCCGCGCCGCCCCCGCCGCCGCCCGGGATCACCCCGATCGCCCCGGCGCAGCGCGGCGCCGTGCCGCCGGCCGAGGCCGGGGAGCCGTTCCGCCCGACGCTGACCACCGCGGCGATCAACAAGGCCCGGGCCGAGCGGCAGCGCACGGTCATCCCGCCGCGGCCGAAGACCAACCAGGAGCCGCCCACCGGTGGCTTCAGCGCCACCGACCTGACCATCCCGGTGCCGACGCCCCGCCCCGGCCAGGAGTCCGCTCCCCCGGGCTCCCGGGCCAACTGGCCGCTGGTCAACACCGAGGACCAGGACGACCGGGCCAAGGAAGCACCGGCCTACCCGTACGGACGGGGCGTGGACGCGCCGAGCGACCCGGGCCGGGTCACCCCGCCCTGGCTCGCCGACGACCTTCCGCAGGAGCCGCCGATGCTGCGGCTCGTGGAGCCGCCGCCGCTGGCCGACCGGGCGCTGCGCAACGAGTTGGACCCGCCGACCGACCCCGGGCTGGACGCGCCGTCGCTGCGGCTGGTCGACCGGTCGGAGGCCAACCGCCCGACCCGCCCGGCGCCCCGTGTCGAGGCGCCCGCCCCGCTGGAGCGGCGCCCCGCGCCGAAGGAGCACCGGCCGCCGCCGGTTTCCGACGAGGGCGACGGTGACCTGCTGATCTTCGCGCAGGCGAAGTCCGCCTGGTTCGTGGGGCACGGCGACGAGGCCGACCTGGACTGGTCGACCACCGCGGACACCGGCTGGCAGGCGGCCGAGCAGGCGGCCCGCCCGGCGGTGGGCGATGAGACCAAGGCCGGCCTGCCCAAGCGGGTCCCGCAGGCCAACCTGGTGCCCGGCTCGCCGCTGCGCGAGGAGCGTCCACTGCGGATCGTCCGCAACGCGGCCAGCCTCGCCGAGAACACCACCGGCTACTTCCGGGGTTGGCGGCGCGGTCAGGAGATCGGCGGCTTCGCCGTCGGCGGTCGCCCCGGTCGCGAGGCGGCCGGCGGCTGGGACTTCAGCCGGGACACCGGCGACCGCGACGACGATCGGGAGTACGAGTACCGGTCCGCGGGTTACCGGTCCTGATCGGAGCGTCATCCCGCCCCACCTGCGTGTTCCTGCCCACACCCGGATAATTTGACGCCGGGTCCGGCCGGCCGGGAGCATACCCGGCGGACCAGCCGGCGGCGGGCGTTCGCCGGGGGCGGAAGGCGGCTCCAATGGCGACACTCGCGTTCGACTCCTCCGTGCTCACCCGTCGGGGTGTCCTCGCCGCGGCGGCGGGCACCCTGCTGCTCGCTGGCTGCGGGCAGCCGGGCGAGCGGCCGGACGAGGAGGCCTCGGCCAGCAGCGCTCCCGGCGATCAGGACCTGATCGTCGGCGCCAGCCTGGAGCTGACCGGCCGCGGCGCCGCGCTCGGCGTGCCCCAGCAGCGCGCCCTGGAGATCACCGCGGACGCGCTGAACAAGGCCGGCATTCCGGTGGGCAACCTGCGGCGTTCGGTCCGGCTGGAGATCCGGGACAATCGCAGCGACCCGCGGGTGGCGGCGCGGCACGCCGCCGAGCTGACCCGTGCCGGCGCGCAGGCGCTGGTCGGCGGCACCCTGGCGGAGACCTCGGCGGCCATCGCGGAGGCGGCCCAGAAGGTCAAGACGCCGTTCGTGTCGCTGGGCCTCGGGGACGGCGTCGTGCAGCCGACCGCCGCGCGCACCTTCAGCTACCAGGTCACCCCGGACGCCACCGACGTGGCCCGCCGGCTCGTCGACCTGTTGGTGGCGCAGCGGGTACGGCGGGTCGCCCTGCTGGCCGCCGACGGGCTGCACGGCGATTCAGGCGTGCGGGCGGTGCGCGGCGCGCTGAGCGGCAGCAACCTGGATCTGGTCCGCACGGTCCGGCTGCCCGCCACCGGCCAGAGCTTCGGCAGCGCCGCCCGGCGGATCGCCACCGTCGAGCCGGACGCGGTCGTCGTCTGGGGCGCCGCGCCGGACTCCGGGGTCGCGGCCCGCGAGCTGCGCCGGGCCGACTACCGCGGGCCGCTCTTCTTCGACGCCGGCGCGGTGGCCGAGGGCACGCTCAGCCGCGCCAACGCCGCCGCGCTCGAGGGGGCGTACGCCGTGCACCCGGCCTGCCTGGGCACCGCCGGGCTGACCGTGACCACGACGGCCGAGCTGGAACGGCGGGACTTCAACTACCGCTACACGCAGCGGTACGGCACCTCGGTCGCCTTTGCCCCGTACGCCTCGGACGCGCTCAAGCTTGTCGCCGCGTCGGCCCGGCTGGCCACGAGCCTCGACCGTGGACGGTTGCGGGCGTTCCTCCAGACCCAGGTGGCCGACGGCATCGCCGGTGGATACGCCTTCACGCCGGACCGGCACGGCGGCATGGAGCCCGACTCGCTCGCCGCGTACGTGGTCGCGCAGGGCGCCTGGCGGCGGTACGCCTGACGGTCCAGGCCGGTGAGCGTCCCCCCGGGGCGGTCACCGGCCGGCTGCGTACCGTACCGACCGTCGAACAGCAAGAAGCGCCCGGTGGCCCATGGCCGCCGGGCGCTTCGTCACCTGGGTCAGGCGGGGGCGACGGCCCGCGAGCGCCGCATGGTGAGCACGTACTCGACCAGCGAAATCAGCACGTGCTTCGTCGACTCCCGGTTACGGGCGTCGCAGGCCACCACCGGCACGTCCGAGGAGATCGCCAGCGCGTCCCGGACGTCCTGCGGGTCGTGGTACTGCATCCCGTCGAAGCAGTTGATGGCCACCAGGTACGGCAGCCGCCGGTGCTCGAAGAAGTCGATGGCGGCGAAGCAGTCGGCCAGTCGACGGGTGTCGACGAGCACGACAGCGCCGATCGCGCCCCGGACCAGTTCGTCCCACATGAACCAGAACCGGGTCTGACCCGGCGTACCGAACAGGTACAGGATCAGATCGCGGTCGATCGAGATACGACCGAAGTCCATCGCCACCGTGGTCGTCGTCTTGCCCGGCACCTGCCGGGTGTCGTCGACGCCCACGCCGGCGGAGGTCATGATCGCCTCGGTGGTCAGCGGCGTGATCTCCGAGACCGAGCCGACCAGCGTCGTCTTGCCGACGCCGAAGCCACCGGCGATAACAATCTTCGCCGACGTCACGCGCCCGCTCGGGGCAGACGGCCGCTGCGACATGTCAGAGCCTGCGAAGTCCACTCAGCACCCTTTCCAGCAGTTCAGTGCCCACCGCGTCGTCAGAGTCGTCCAAAATGGTCGGCTCGTGGACCGCGACCAGGCCGTCCGTCGCCATGTCGGCGATGAGCACCCGGGCCACGCCGAGCGGAAGCTGCATCCGCGCCGCGATCTCGGCAAGCGACTGCACGCGTCCGTCACACAGCGCGGCGATGTACTGGTGCTCACGGCCCTGGCCACCGTTGCCAGTGGCAACCGACCGACCGCGCACCGTCGTCTCGACGAGCGCCTCCAGGGCGATCTCGAGCCGGGGGCGGGTACGACCGCGGGTCACGGCGTATGGACGGACCAACGCTCCGGTCGGTTCGTCACGATCAACCATGTCGCCGCTCACCTCCTTCGTACCCAACACCGGCTCGCCCCGGTGGCACTCGTCCTTGTCGTAGTTGTTGCCGCTCCTGACCCACCGGTCAGCGCGTCGTTCAGCCCATCATCCCGACAGCCGTGCGTGGCTGCGGGGTCAGAGCGTCGCCCACCCGGTCGACGAGCAGGGCCATCTCGTAGCCGACCTGCCCGACGTCGCAGCTGCGCGCGGCGAGCACGGCGAAGGACGAGCCGTCCGAGATGGACATCAGGAACAGGAAGCCGTTGTCCATCTCGACCACGGTCTGCAGCACCGCTCCGCCCTCGAAGCAACGCGCCGCGCCCTGGGTCAGGCTGACCAGACCAGAGGCGATCGCCGCGAGCTGGTCCGCGCGGTCCCGCGGAAGGTCACGGGACGAAGCGAGGAGCAGGCCGTCGGCGGAGACCGCGACCGCGTGCGCCACACCGGGCACCCGGTCGGCGAAGTTGGCGAGCAGCCATCCGAGATCCTGCGTAGTTGTCATCCTTGTTGCTCCTTCTGCCCGCTCCCGCCCACCGGGCCAGAGCCAGACTGCGAGGACTGCTGCCCGCCCGGAGTTCCCTCCGGGCCGGTCGAGTTGCTGTCGGTCGGGTTGTTACGCCCCCGCTGCACGCCCCGATGGTAGGCCGAGAGCAGACCCCGTACGCCTTCCGGCGTGCGGCGCTGCACCGACGTGGATGGCTTCTCGATGCCACCCGGCACGAGCTGCGCCATCGGCTTCCGCTTCGGCAGGCCCTTCTGGGTGGTCTCGGCGACCGGGACCTCGGTGGCCGCCGAGGCGGCCCGCCAGCCGTCGTCGGCCGCGGTCTGCCAACCGGGCTGCGGCGGGGCGGCGGGCTGCCGGGTGGGCAGCGCACCGGCGTAACCGGCCCGGGTGCCCCCGTTCGCCGCGCCGTTGTCCTGCGGCACTCCGCCGGCCGTCGGAGTGTGTGCCATCGGCGTGTTACCTGTCGTCCCGGGTGGTGTCTGCTGGACGGCCCGACCGGCGGCGTCGACCCTGGCGAACTGCTGGGTCGCGGCGCCGTTGGTCGCCGCGGACTCCGCCGCGGTCGGCTCCTCCTTGGGCGCCGGCCGGCTGGTGCGGAACCAGGCCGACTCGAGCTCCCGGAAGATCGGCAGCTCCATCGTCTCGTCCGCGTACCGCTGGCGGTTGCCCGCCTGCTGCGGGGTGGTCGGCCGCGGCGCGGGGGCCGGTGCCGGCCGGTTGGCGGCCGGCGGGGTCTCCGGGCGGGTGACCCGGGGCAGCTCGGTGGTCATGTCCAGGCCGGCGGCGAGCCGCTCGGGCACGGCCGGAGCCGCGGCCTGGTCGGGCGTGGCGACCGGCGGCCAGGCCGGCGGCGCGCCGACCTGCGGCGCGGGAGCCGGCGGGGCCGGGCGCGGTGGCACCTGGTTCACCGGGGGCACCGAGACCGGGTGACCCGCAGCGGGCGCGGCCGACACCGGCTGACCGGAGACCGGCACCCCCGACACCGGGTAGCCGGTGGCCGGAGCGCCCGAGACGGGGTAGCCGGTGGCCGGAGCGCCCGAGACGGGGTAGCCGGTGGCCGGCGCACCCGAGACGGGGTAGCCCGTGGGCGGCGCACCCGACACGGGGTAGCCGGAACCCGGGTGGCCGGAGACCGGGACACCGGAGACCGGCGGGACCGGCGGGGCGGAGACCGGCGGCGGGTCGTACGGCCGGACCTCCGGGCTGCTCGGCAGCTGCCGCGGGATGGCCGGCTGCTGGCCGGTGGAGGTCGGGTCGGCCTCGGCCGCGTTGCGCCGCTGGGGCAGCGGGTCGATCTGCTGGCCGTTCGAGCTCCGCGGGCTGAAGCCGTCACCGCCGGCCAGGGGGCCGGCGCCGGTCAGGTCGGACCAGGCGGGCATCGCGCGGCCCGCACCGGCGTTGGCCGGGGTGCCGGAGCCGTTGCGCGACGCCGGGTCGAAGGACCGCCCGCCCAGCGTGACCTGGTTGCCGGAGGCACCGGGGTGCGGGACCGGAGGCGGGGTGTGCGGGCCGTTGCCCAGCGCGGCCAGCGCGCCGAACGCCGGGGCGGGACCACCCTGCTGCGGGCCGGTGGCGGCCGGGAGGGCCGGCGCCGGCTGGCCGCGGCCGGAGAGGGCGCGCGGCACCAGGACCGCGGTGGGGAGCGTGACGTCGGCGACGGTGCCCCGGTCGGCGCCGGGCCGCAGCTCGACCTTGACGCCGTGCCGGGAGGCCAGCCGGGCGACCACGACCAGGCCCATCATCCGGGAGACCGCCACGTCCACCTGCGGCGGCGTGGCAAGCCGCTCGTTCAGATCGCGGAGCTGCTCGTGGCTGATGCCGATGCCCCGGTCCTCGACATAGAGGGAGGCGCGGTCACCCACTCGCCGAGCCTCCACCATGACGTGGGAGTCCGGCGGGGAGAAGGCGGTGGCGTTGTCGAACAGCTCGGCGACCAGGTGCACCAGGTCGTTGACCGCGTGCGCGGCGACCTCGATGTCCCGGTCGATCACGCCGAACTCGATCCGGGTGTAGTGCTCGACCTCGGACTGGGCGGCGCGGAGCACGTCGATCAGGGCGGCCGGCTCGCGCTGCACGCGGGTGGAATCCGCGCCGGCGAGCACGAGCAGGTTCTCGTCGTTGCGGCGCATCCGGGTGGCCAGGTGGTCGAGCTGGAACAGCTCGGCCAGCCGGTCCGGGTCCTCCTCGCCGCGCTCCAGCCGGTCGAGGTGACCGATCAGCCGGTCGACCAGGATCTGCGACCGGCGGGCCAGGTTGACGAACATGGTCGCGACGGAGGCGCGCAGGGCGGCCTGCTCGGCCGCGGTCCGGACGGCCTCCAGGTGGACGGCGTTGAACGCCTCGGTCACCTGGCCGAACTCGTCCTTGCTGCGCACCGGCAGCGGCTCGGCGATCTGGTTGGCCAGCTGCACCGGGGAGAGCTGCCCGGTGACCTGCGGGTCGCGCAGCCGGGCGACCGCCTGCGGCAGGCCGTACTGGGCCACCGAGAGGGCGCCCTGGCGCAGGTCGCGCAGCGACCGGGCCATCGAGCGGGCGACCAGGTAGGCGAAGAGGATGGCCAGCAGCAGCATGCTGAGCAGCAGGCCGGTCTCCAGGAACACCTGGCGCTGGGTGTCCGACCGAAGCTCGTCGGCCTGGCGGACCACGTTGGCGTCCAGCCGGGTCTCGACCGTGCGGATCAGGTTGGCGTTGGCCACCATGGCCCCGTCCCACTGGTCCCGCGTGAACTCCACCTTCGACAGGTCGCCGGAGATGCTGCCGCCGACGAGGCTGGTGTAGCGGTCCGCCTCGCGCTTGTCGGTGCCCGTGACGGTCTGGTCGAAGAACTCGGAGTCGGCCTGGTTGGCGACCGCCTTGAAGCTCTCGAACGCCTGTTCCTGACCGGTCTCGCTGGCGATGAACTGCTCGCGCAGGTTCGGAGTGAGGCGCTTCTGGGTGAGCGCGTCGTGGACGACCACCCGCCGCTGGGCCAGGAACTCCTTCTGCCGGGCGACCGCGGCCGCGGCGCGCATCCGGTCGCTCAGGTCGTTGTCACCGGCGAGCTGGATGGCCGAGTCGCGGATCGACAGCAGGTCGTTGATCAGGGCTTCGTACGACTGCTGCGCCTCGGCGCTCTTGAGCTTGCCGTTGTAGACCTGGCTGCGGGTGCCCGGAAGGTCGGCGAGCCCCTCGTCGACGTCCTTCAGCCCGGCCTCGAAGGTGCGCGGCAGGTCGTCGATCTTCAGCCGCTGGTCGGAGTAGGGCGTCTTCGCCTGGTCGACCCGCTGGTTGGCCCGGTTGTAGGCCTCCTGGTACTGCGCCCGCGTCTGCACTTCCTTCGAGTCGAGGAAGAGCACCGAGGCGACCCGCTCGTCCTGCAACTTGTTGGCCAGGTCACCCGAGTAGGCGATCAAATTCGCCAGGTCACCGGCCCGGTTGGCATTGTTGAGCGTCCCCAGGTGGTCGACCAGACCGCTGGTGCCGACCACGACTGTCGCGATGGTCGGCACGATCATGATCAGGCCGAGCTTGGACCAGATCGGCATGTCGCGGAGCCGGCTGGCCGGCCGGCTCAGACGCGACAGGAAGGAGCCCGCCGTCGTTGGCCGTTTGCTCACGTCACCGCCCTCGCATTACCGCGTCCGGCGTCGCCTGTGGGCAACGCCGAGCGACCGACCCGGCGGGTCGGACCTCCGAGATTCCATCACGCCGCCCCGCAAAGAGAAAGCCCAGGTTGTCCCTCGCCGGAGGTGTGATGAGATGTTGATGCAATTTGATAGCAATCCGTCTGGCCGGAGTCACTCAAAGTAATGGAACACCCTCACCGCGTCGTCCTGCTCGCCGGGCCCTCCGGCTCCGGAAAGTCGTATATTGCCCAACGAACCGGACTTCCTGTCCTCTGCCTGGACGACTTCTACAAGGACGGCGATGACCCTACGTTGCCGCGCCGGAACGGAGAGGTGGACTGGGAGTCTCCGCAGTCCTGGGATGCGGAAACAGCGGTGGAAACAATCGCCCGACTGGCCCGGGACGGCAAGGCCGAAGTGCCGGTTTATGCGATCGGCGCGGACCGGCGGGTGGCCACCCGGCCATTCGACGTCGACGGATCGCCACTTTTCGTCGCCGAAGGGATCTTCGCCGCCGAGATCGTCGCGGAGTGCCGCCGGCGGGGCCTGCTCGCCGGGGCGTACGCGCTGCGCCGCCCGCGCGGCGCGACCTTCGTCCGCCGGCTCGCCCGCGACCTGGCCGAGCAGCGCAAGGCGCCCCGGTTGCTGATCCGGCGCGGGGTGGCGCTGCTGCGCGCGGAGCCCGCGGTGCTGCGCCGGCAGACCGGGCTGGGCGCCGAGGCGGCCCGGGCCGGGCAGGTGCTGCGCCGGGTGGCCGGCCTGCTCGCCGGCCACCCGCGGCAGCCGTGATCAGCCGATCAGCTTGGCGTACGCCGGCTTGATCACCTCGTCGATGATCTTCAACCGCTCGTCGAACGGGATGAAGGCGCTCTTCATCGCGTTGATGGTGAACCACTGGAGTTCCTTCCAGCCGTAGCCGAAGGCTTCCACCAGCAGGGCCATCTCCCGGGACATCGAGGTGCCGCTCATCAGCCGGTTGTCGGTGTTCACCGTCACCCGGAAGCGCAGGTCACGCAGCAGCCCGATCGGGTGGTCGGCGATCGAGGCGGCCGCCCCGGTCTGCACGTTCGAGGAGGGGCACAGCTCCAGCGGGATGCGCTTGTCCCGGACGTACGCGGCCAGCCGGCCCAGCACCGGCGGGTTCCCGGGCGTGATGTCGTCGACGATCCGGACGCCGTGCCCCAGCCGGTCCGCGCCGCACCACTGGATCGCCTGCCAGATCGACGGCAGCCCGAACGCCTCGCCGGCGTGGATGGTGAAGTGGAAGTTCTCCCGCTGGAGATATTCGAAGGCGTCCAGGTGCCGGGTGGGCGGGAAACCCGCCTCCGCGCCGGCGATGTCGAAGCCGACCACCCCGGTGTCCCGGTGCCGGACGGCCAGCTCGGCGATCTCCTGCGAGCGGGCCGCGTGCCGCATGGCGGTGAGCAGCGTGCCGACCCGGATCGGGGTGCCCGCCTCGGCGGCCAGGGCGCTGCCCTCCCGGAAGCCGGTGACCACCGCGTCGACCACCTCGTCCAGGGTCAGGTTCTGCTCCAGGTGCTGCTCGGGAGCGAACCGGACCTCGGCGTAGACCACCCCGTCGGCGGCCAGGTCGAGCGCGCACTCGCGGGCCACCCGGCGCAGCGCGGGCCCGGTCTGCATGACCGCCACGGTGTGCGCGAAGGTCTCCAGGTAGCGCTCCAGCGAACCGGAGTTCGCGGCCTCGGCGAACCAGCGGCCCAGCGCCTCGGGGTCGGTGGTGGGCAGCTCGTGGCCGGCCTCGGCGGCCAGCTCGACGATCGTCGCGGGCCGCAGACCGCCGTCGAGGTGGTCGTGCAGCAGCGCCTTCGGGACCTTGACGATGTCCTCGTACGAGATTGCCATGCACCGACCCTAGTCACCGGCCGGCGGCGCGCGGCACCGGACCGGGACGGCTCACGGCCGCCAGCCGTACACCCGCTCGACCTCGAGGCGGAGCACCAGCCGGCCGTCGGCCACCATGGCCGACCGGTAGTCCGCCCAGTCCGGATGGTCGCCCCGAATCCGCCGGTAGACCTCGACCAGTTCCTCGACCGTGGCGTCGTCGGCCGCCGCGGCCGGCGGGGTGACGGTCACCCGCCCCTCGGCCACCGCGTACGCCCCGCCGTCGGCGGTGCTGACCTGGAAGCTGGCCCGCGGGTCGCGCAGCAGGTTGCGCACCTTCGCCCGGTCGCCCGTGGTGGAGCAGCGGATCAGCCCCGGCTCGGCCAGGTAGTCGACGTTGGAGAGCTGCGGCCGGCCGTCCCGGCGCAGGGTGACCAGCACCCCGCGCCCCCGCTCGCCGAAGAGCTCCCAGAGCCGGGCCGTCACGCCGCCACCGCCCGCAGCGGGGCGAGCACCACGGCCAGCCGGGCGACCTGGTCGAGCATCAGGTCCGCCGCTTCCTCCCGCCCGGGATCGGGCAGCAGTTCGCCGGCGTCGTCCAGTGCCTGCCGCAGGAAGATCGTCACCGACTCGTTGACCGGCACCATGTTCAACGTGGTCACCACCTGCTTGATCATCTGCACCGCCCGCAGGCCGCCGGAGGTCATGCCGTAGCTGACGAAGCCCACCGGCTTGTGCCGCCACTCGTGGTAGAGGTAGTCGATCGCGTTCTTCAGCGGCGCGCTGAAGCCGTAGTTGTACTCCGGCATGACCAGCACGAAGGCGTCCGCGGCAGCGGTGGTCGCGCTCCAGGACCGGGTGTGCTCGTTCAGGTAGATCCCCTCGGAGGGGTGGTGCGGCTCGTCGTGGAACGGCAGCCCGACCTCGGCGAGGTCGACCAGGCGTACCTCGTCGAAGCCGGCGTGGCGGACGGCGGCCGCGGTGAACCAGTCACCGATCCGCCGGCCCACCCGACCGGGTCGGGTGCTGGCGACGATCACGTTCAGGCGGGGCATGGCGGGGTCACTCCTGTCGGGGCGGGCCGGCCGGGTACGGGCACGGCGAGTCGGGGGATGAGGAACTGGGCGAGCGGCCCGATGGACAACGCGTACAGCAGGGTGCCGGGACCGACCGTGCCGCCGAGCAGCCAGCCGACAGCGAGCACCGCCAGCTCGATCCCGGTGCGGACACGGCCGACGGGCAGGCCGCGCGCGGCGAGGCCGGTCATCAGGCCGTCACGGGGACCGGGCCCGAGGCGGGCGCCGAGGTAGAGACCGGTGGCGACCCCGTTGAGCAGCACGCCGAGGAGCAGCAGGCCGATCCGGACGGGAAGCGCGGACGGCGGCGGCAGTATCGCCAGCACCGCGTCGAGCGCCAGGCCGACCAGCGCGACGTTGGCCACCGTCCCGACGCCCGGCCGCTGGCGCAGCGGGAACCAGAGCAGCAGGACCAGCAGCGCCACGCCGTTGACGACCCACCCGAGCGGCAGACCGGTCCGGGAGGCGAGGCCCTGGTGCAGCACGTCCCAGGAGGACAGGCCGAGATCCGCCCGGACCATCAGCGCCACGCTGGCGCCGAAGAGGGCCAGGCCGGCAAGGAGCCGTATCAGCCGCGTCGGCAATGTGGTTGACATGTCATCAACCGTAGAAGAGGTTTGGTGACATGTCAACAAGTCGGTTAGGCTCAGCACATGGACGCACCACGCTGGCTGGACGCGCGCGAGGCCCGGGCCTGGCGCGGCTACCGCCGGATGCGCCGCCTGCTCGACCTGGAGCTGGCCCGGGAGCTGATGCAGGACGCCGGCCTCTCCGAGCCGGACTACGACGTCCTCTCCGACCTCTCCGAGACGCCCGACCAGCGGCTGCGGCTCAGCGAGCTGGCCGACCGGATGCTCTGGTCGCGCAGCCGGCTGTCCCACCACCTGGCCCGCATGCAGCAGCGCGGCCTCATCACCCGGGAGGAGCACCCCTCGGACGGCCGCGGCTCCATCGTGGTGTTGACCCCGGCCGGCCGGGCCGCCATCGAGGCCGCCGCCCCGGGCCACGTCGCCGCGGTCCGCCGACACCTCATCGACCTGCTGACTCCGGAGGAGATCGACGCGCTGGGTGCGCTGACCCAGCGGGTGGTCGACCGCCTGTCCGCACCGAAGGGCTGACGTGCACCACCGCATCCTCGACCGGCTGCGCTGCCCGGTCTGCGCCGAGCCGCTGGCCGAGACCACCGCCGGCACCGCCCGGGCGCTGCGCTGCCCGCGCCGGCACAGCTTCGACGTCGCCCGCCAGGGGTACGTCAACCTGCTCGCCGGCCGCGCCCCGCACAGCGGGGACAACGCCGAGATGGTGGCCGCCCGCGCCGACTTCCTGGCCGCCGGCCACTACGACCCGGTCGCCGCCGCGCTCGCCGCGAAGGCCCGGGAGATCGTGTCCCGCTCGTTCCCCAACAGCGACGCGTACCCCCTGGTGGTGGACGCCGGCGCCGGGACCGGCTGGTACCTCGCGGCGGTGCTGGCGGCGCTGCCGGACGCCGTCGGCCTGGCCCTCGACGTGGCCAAGCCGGCGCTGCGCCGGGCGGCCCGGGCCCATCCGCGCGCGGCCGCGGCGCTGGCCGACACCTGGCAGCGGCTGCCCCTGGCCGACGATTCCGCCGCGGTGCTGGTGAATGTCTTCGCCCCGCGCAACGGCGCCGAGTTCCACCGGGTGCTCGACCCGGCGGGCGCGCTGCTGGTGGTCACCCCGGCCGCGGACCATCTCGCCGAGCTGGTCGACGCGCTCGACCTGCTCCGGGTGGACCCGGCCAAGGCCGAGCGGGTGGCCGGCAGCCTGAGCGCGTACTTCGCCGAGGAGTCGGCGGCCGAGCACCGGGCCCGGCTGGAGTTGAGCCGCACCGAGGTGGCCGCCCTGGTCGGGATGGGCCCCAGCGCCTGGCACGCCGACCCGGCCCGGCTCGCCGAGCGGATCGCCGCGCTGCCCGAGCCGGTGCCGGTGACCGTCGCTGTCCGGCTCGCCGTGCACCGGCCGCGCTGACCACCGTCGCTCAGGTGGAGAGGTCGACCTCTTCCCAGCCCGGCGGCTCGTCGTGGTACGGCCCGCGCAGCACCACGGCCCACTCCAGCGCCCACCGGCGCTGCCCGATGGCGTTCGCGTCCACCAGCCCGGGCAGCGCCAGCCCGGCCTCCTCCGACTCCAGGTACGCCCAGTCCAGGCAGTAGTGCAGGTCGAGCAGGGCGGCCGCGTCGGCGGGGTGCTGCGGGGCGGCCAGGATCCGGGCCCGCCACTGGCCGAAGTTCTCCCCGGCCACCAGGTTCGGCATCCGCTCCACCAGCCGCTCGTCCACCGGCACCGTCGGATCCAGCTCCTTGGCCAGCCCGAGCACCCAGGCCAGCGAGAAGAGCGCGTCGTGGTGCAGCACGAACGACCGGTGGTCGCCCTTGCTCCCCATCACGAACTGCCACTCCGGCGGGGTCACCATCTCGACCAGGTGCGACTCCAGCAGCCAGCTCATCGCCGCCTGCGCGGGCATCCCGAAGCAGCGGGCCAGGATCACGTGCAGCACCGCGATCCGGGCCTCGATCTCCGGGGTGGGACGCAGTTCGATCTCGTCCCCCGGCTCCCAGACCAGCGGGAACTGCGGGGGCGGCAGCGGGAGGCCCAGCCGGGACAGCTCGTCCAGGCTCGCCTCACGAACGGCCCGGGGATCGGGGGCGGGTACGCGCACGGCTCAGGTCCCTGTCTGCTCACAACGGCTCATCGCCGGTCGGTCCCCCCTTGGCCTGCGAGAATAGCGGCTCGGTCGGCAGCGCACCATGACCGGTAAGGATCAGCCGATCCGCTCGATCACCAGCGGTGTCGCGGTGGGGGCGTCCGGCGCGATCCGGACCGCCCGCTCCGCCTCGGCCAGCGCGGCCGGGATCCGCTCGGCGTGCTCCGCGCGCAGCTCGTACAGGGGCTCGCCGGCGCGTACCGGGTCGCCGGGGCGCTTGTGCAGCACCACCCCGGCCGGGATGCTCACCGGGTCCTCCTTGCGGGCCCGGCCGGCGCCGAGCCGCCAGGCGGCCACGCCCATCGCGTACGCGTCGATGCCGGCGACGTAGCCGTCCTCGGTCGCGGTGACCACCTCGACCTCGCCGGCCGTCGGCATCGGGGCGTCCGGGTCGCCGCCCTGCGCCCCGATCATCGCGCGCCAGGCGTCCATGGCCCGGCCGTCCCGCAGGGCCGCCTCGGGGTCGGCGTCCGGCAGGCCCGCCGCGGCCAGCATCTCCCGGGCCAGCGCCAGGGTCAGCTCCACCACGTCGGCCGGGCCGCCGCCGGCCAGCACCTCGATCGACTCGGTCACCTCGACCGCGTTGCCGATGGCCAGGCCGAGCGGGGTGGACATGTCGGTGAGCAGGGCGACCGTGCGCACCCCGTGCGCACCGCCCAGCTCCACCATGGTCCGGGCCAGCTCGCGGGCGTCGTCGACGTTCTTCATGAAGGCGCCGGAGCCGACCTTCACGTCGAGCACCAGGGCACCGGTCCCTTCGGCGATCTTCTTGCTCATGATCGAGCTGGCGATCAGCGGGATGGCCTCGACGGTGCCGGTGACGTCGCGCAGCGCGTACAGCTTGCGGTCGGCCGGGGCGAGCCCGTCGCCGGCCGCGCAGATCACCGCGCCCACGTCGCGCAGCTGGGCGATGAACTCCGCGTTGCTCAGCGCGGCCCGCCAGCCGGGGATCGACTCCAGCTTGTCCAGGGTGCCGCCGGTGTGCCCGAGGCCCCGGCCGCTGAGCTGCGGCACGGCCGCGCCGCACGCCGCGACCAGCGGGGTCAGCGGCAGGGTGATCTTGTCGCCGACGCCGCCGGTGGAGTGCTTGTCCACGGTCGGCCGGGCCACCGGCGACAGGTCCAGCCGCTCGCCGCTGGCGATCATCGCGGCGGTCCACCGGGCGATCTCCGGCGCGGTCATGCCGCGCAGCAGGATCGCCATGGCCAGCGCCGACATCTGCTCGTCGGCCACCAACCCCTTGGTGTACGCGTCGACCACCCAGTCGATCTGGCCGTCGCTCAGCACGCCCCCGTCCCGCTTGGCCCGGATGACGTCAACCGCCGTGAATGCACTCATCTGATGATCTTTCCTCGTCGTTCCGGTACCGGTCCCCGGCTCAGGCTGGGGACCAGCGGATGGGGATCTCCAGGGGCGGTTCGCCCTCGCCGGCCCAGAAGATGGTGCCCGACGCGTCCACCACGACGACGCGCGGCGTCCGGGCCAGCCCCCAGGTGATCGCCTCCGCCGGGTCGTTCCAGGTCGGGCCCTCCTCCAGCACGCCGGTCTCGGCGCCCTCGCTGTCCCCGGCCGACCGCTCCCAGTACGCCGTCCACACCTGCTGCCCGGCCGAGAGGTCGGGGTGCACGAAGACCGTGCCCCGCCCCCGCCAGGCGGCCAGCCGCTCCGGGACCACCGGCACCGGCGTCTCGCCGGTCACCGCCTCCAGGTCCTCCACGCCGAACGCGTGCGGCAGCAGCTCGGCCATCCGCAGCGTGCCGCCCTTCGCCTCGATGAGGCACTCCGGGCCGCCGTTCTCCCACAGCAGCTGTCGGCACCGGCCGCACGGCATCAGCGGCTCGCCGGTGGCGTCGACGCAGGACAGCGCCACGATCCGGCCGCCGCCGGTGGCGTGCAGCGAGGAGACCACGCCGCACTCGGCGCAAAGCACCACGCCGTACGCGGCGTTCTCCACGTTGCAGCCGACCACCACCCGGCCGTCGTCGACCAGGGCGGCCGCCCCGACGGGGAACTTCGAGTAGGGCACGTACGCGTGCCGCATGACCTCGGTGGCGGCGGCTCGCAGCCGCTCCCAGTCGATCTCCATCACGACTCCCATTCTGCCCAATTCACGCTGATCGGTCGCGGTGGCGGCCGGAGACGACGGTGCCCGGCGGGTCTCCCCTGCCGGGCACGGTGCGTCGCGGGCGGTCAGCCCTTGATGTACGGCTTGCCGTCGGCGGCCGGCGCCCGGACCTTGCCGACCAGCCCGGCCACCGCCAGGATCGTCGCCAGGTAGGGCAGCATCGCCAGGAACTGGCTCGGGATGCTGCTGCCGATCGCGCCCAGGTAGGTGGCGAGCTGGTCGGCGAAGCCGAAGAAGAGCGCCGCGAGCAGCGCCCCGGTCGGGCTCCACCGGCCGAAGATCAGGGCGGCCAGGGCGATGAAGCCCTTGCCGCCGATCATGTTCTTGGTGAACGAGTAGAGCGCCAGCGTGTAGGAGGCGCCACCCACGCCGGCCACCAGCCCGGCCATGATCACGTTGCGGTAGCGCAGCCGGAGCACCCGCACGCCGAGCGTGTCGGCCGCGGTCGGGTGCTCACCCACCGACCGGGTCCGCAGCCCCCACCGGGTACGGAACAGCGCGATGTGGATGACCAGCACCAGCAGCAGGCCGAGGTAGAGGAAGATGTTGCCCCGGAACAGCGCCGGACCGAGCAGCGGGATGTCCTTGAGCAGCGGGATCTCCCAGTTGCTGAACCGCGGCGCGCTGTTGTACTTCGTCGCGTCGGTCTGCATCAGCCGCTCGTAGAGGAAGCCGGTGACGCCGACCGCCAGCAGGTTGAGCACGATGCCCATGACCACCTGGTCGACCAGGTAGCGGATGGCGAAGACGGCGAGCAGCAGGGAGATCAGCGCGCCGCCGATCGCGGCGGCGACCAGGCCCACCCAGACACTGCCGGAGATGCTGCCGAACAGGGCGCCGGAGAAGGCGCCCATCAGCAACTGGCCCTCGATCGCCACGTTCACCACGCCGGACCGCTCGCAGAGCACGCCGGCCAGCGCGCCGAAGATCAGCGGCAGGGCCAGGATGAACGTGCCCCGGACGACGTTGACCAGCGGCATGAAGTTGCGGCCCTCGGGGGCGGCGGAGACCTGCCAGCACAGGAAGCTCAGCACGAAGGCGACCAGCCCGACGCCGAGCACCAGCGTGAACCAGCGCTTCGGCACCCCGGCGAGCAGGGCGGCCCCGGCCGCGGCCGCGATGATCCCGAAGAGGATCGCGCCGACCGTGCCGTTGATCTCCAGGGCGGCGCCGCCTTCGGTCTCGCTGAGCGTGAAGCGGGCCTGCTGGCCGGTGGCGAGCGCCCCGAACAGCACCGTGGCGAGCACGCCCAGCGCCAGCAGCACGGCGCCGGCCTTGCGGGCGCGCGTCCAGAAGCCCTCGTCGACCGCGGTCACGGCGACCTCGGGGACAGCGGTGGTGGACATGCTCACCAGCCCTTCGCGAGGCTCGTCTGGAGCCGGGCCGCGCGGGCCGCCCGGAGCTGGAAGATCGCCTTCACCAGGGCCGGCGCGGCGATGAAGATGACGATGAGCGCCTGGAGCACGGTGACCAGCTCCAGCGAGATCCCGGAGTACGACTGCATCCGGTTGCCGCCGGCCTGGAGCGCGCCGAACAGCAGCGCGGCCAGCAGCACACCCCACGGCTTCACCCGGCCGAGCAGGGCGACCAGGATGCCGTCGAAGCCGATCTGCGCGATCACCAGCGGGGTCAGCGCGTTCGCGGTCGAGCCGAGCACCATGTTCGACCCGCCGAGACCGGCCAGCAGACCCGAGACCACCATGACCAGCACGTACGTCTTCGTGACGCTGATGCCGGCGGTCCGGGCGGCGTCCGGGTTCTCGCCGACCGCGCGCAGCTCGAAGCCGATCGTCGAGCGGTTCAGCAGCCAGGCGATGAACCAGGTGGCCAGCACCGCGAGCAGGATGCCGGCGTGCACCCGCAGGTCGGCGCCGAGCAGCCGGGGCAGCTGGGCGGAGGACTCGACCGGCTTGCTGATCGCGTCCGACCGGTTCGGGTTCTGCACCCCGCTCTGGATGATGATCCAGGACAGGAAATAGACCGCCACGTAGTTGAGCATGATCGTGTTGATCACCTCGTGGGCGCCGGTGCGCGCCTTGAGGATGCCCGGGACGAAGCCCCAGAGCGCGCCGCCGAGCGCGCCGGCGATCAGCGCGACGAGCAGGTGCACTCCGGGCGGCAACGGCAGCGCGAAGCCGGCGACGGCGGCCAGGATGACGCCGATGGTCGCCTGGCCCTGGGCGCCGATGTTGAACAGGCCGCCGCGGAAGGCGAGCGCCACCGACAGGCCGGTGAAGACCAGCGGCGCCGTGTAGGTCAGGGTCTCCGAGATCGGGCCCATCGCGGCGGTGAAGCCGACCGCGTCGGGGTCGAAGATCGCGCCCTTGAACAGGTTCGCGTACGCCTCGCTGACCACGGTCCAGCTGGCGTTGAGCGCGTCCGCCGGGCGGGCGGTGATGTAGCCGTAGGTGGCCAGCACCTCCGGGTCGGAGACGATGATCAGCACCGCGCCGACCAGCATGGCGAGCAGCACCGCGAGCACCGTCACGGTGACCGTGTTGGCCGCCCAGAGGTTGTCCAGGAAGAGCCGGCCCAGCGTGGGGCGGGGCTCCTCGGCCGCGGGCTGCTTCGGCGCGGTGGCGGGCACCGCCCGTTCGGTGTCGCCGGCGGGCGCGGGCGGTGTCGCCCGGGCCTCGCTCCGCGCCTCCTGCGCCTCGGTCGCCGGCTCCTTGTCCGGGGAGCCCGACACCGGGTTCGGGTTGGTCATGCCTCGTCCTCGTTGCCAGGGCCGTCAGCGGTCGTGGTGGCGGTGTCCGGCGTGATGCCGGCCATCAGCAGGCCGATCTCCTCGCGCGGGGTGTCCGGGCCGACCACGCCGATGATCCGGCCGCGGTACATCACCGCGATCCGGTCGGCCAGGCCGATCACCTCGTCCAGTTCGCTGGAGACCACCATGACGGCGGTGCCGATGTCCCGCTCGCGGATGACCCGGCTGTGGATGAACTCGATCGAGCCGACGTCCACGCCCCGGGTGGGCTGGGCGGCGATGAAGAGCTTCAGCGGCCGGGACAGCTCCCGGGCCACGATCACCTTCTGCTGGTTGCCGCCGGAGAGGGTGCCGACCGCCGCGTCGGCCGAGGAGGTGCGGACGTCGAACTGCTCGATCCGCTCCTTCGCCGACTTCGCGATGGCGTCCGGCTTGAGCGAGAGGCCCTTGCCGAAGGGCGGCCGGTCGTAGATGTCCAGCACCAGGTTCTCCGCGACGGAGAACTCCTTGACCAGGCCGTCGACGCTGCGGTCCTCCGGGACGTAACCGACGCCGGCGCGGAGCACCTTCTTGGTCGACCAGCCGTGCACGGCGTCACCGTCCAGCGTGACCGACCCGGCGAGCACCGGGCGCAGCCCCATGATCGCCTCGATCAGCTCGGTCTGTCCGTTGCCCTGCACGCCCGCGATGCCGAGCACCTCACCGGCGTGCACGGTCAGGTCCACGCCGTCGACCGCGCGTACCTGCCGGTCGTCGTCGACGACCAGGCCGGCGACCTCGAGGATCGGCTTGCCCGGCTGGGCCGGCTTCTTGTCCACGGTCAGCCGGACGCTGCGGCCAACCATGAGCGCGGCCAGCTCGTCGCGGCTGGCGGTCGGCTCGGCGGTGCCGACCGTCTTCCCGCGCCGGATCACCGTGATCCGGTCGGCGATCGCCTTGACCTCGCCCAGCTTGTGGGTGATGAACACGATCGACTTGCCGGCCTCCTTGAGCGACCGCATGACCGTGAGCAGTTCCTCGGTCTCCTGCGGGGTCAGCACGGCCGTCGGCTCGTCGAGGATGAGCAGGTCGACGTCGCGGGTGAGCGCCTTGACGATCTCCACCCGCTGCTGGATGCCGACCGGCAGGTCCTCGATCACCGCGTCCGGGTCGACCCGGAGGTTGTACCGCTCGGAGACCTCGGCGACCTCGCGGCGGGCCCGGCGGCGGTCGAGGAAGCCGGTGAAGCTCCCCTTGGTCTGTTCCGCGCCGAGCATGACGTTCTCGGCGACGGTGAAGACCGGCACCAGCATGAAGTGCTGGTGCACCATGCCGATCCCGGCGGCGATCGCGTCGGACGGGCCCTTGAGCTTCAGCGGCTTGCCGTCGACCAGGATCTCGCCCTCGTCGGGCTGGTAGAGCCCGTAGAGCACGTTCATCAGGGTCGACTTGCCGGCGCCGTTCTCGCCGAGCAGGGCGTGGATCTCTCCATTCTCCACCGTCAGGTCGATGTGGTCGTTGGCGACCAGATCACCGAACCGCTTGGTGATGCCGCGCAGTTCGAGTCTCAGCGCAACCTCCTGGAGTGCGAGCGATGGTGCAGCGTAGCGGCTACGCGCCGGCCACCGCGCCGGGTGGGGGTCAGTGGGGGATCAAGGTGATCGGCCGCCCCGACGTCGCGCGGGGTCTTCCCCGCGTACGCCGAGGCGGCCGGATCGTCAAACCTGGTGCCCGCCGGCCCCCGCTGCCGATGATCTCACCGCGGCGGCCGGCGGAGCGGTCACTTGGTCGGCTGGGCCTTCGAGGTGACCGTGATGGTGCCCGCGGCGATGTCCGCCTTGATCTTGTCGACCTCGGCCTTCAGGTCCGCCGGGACCTTGCTGTCGAAGTCGTGGTACGGGGCGATCGAGACGCCGTTGTTGGCCAGGGTGCCGACGAAGCCCGGCTTGGCCTGGAGCTTCTCGCCGTTGGCGGCCTTCAGCACGGCGTCCTTGACGGCGTCCGGGATGTTCTTGACGACCGTGGTCACCAGCGCCGGGCAGTTCGGGGTGCTCTCGCAGCCGTCGACGTCCACCCAGACGACCGAGTACTTGCCGTTGGAGGCCTGCGCGGCGGCGGTGGTGCCGAGGCCGGCGCCACCGGCGACCGGCATGATGATGTCGGCGCCCTGGGCGACCAGCGCGTCGGAGACCTTCTTGCCCTCGTCCTGCTTGACGAAGTCGTTGGTGAAGGAGCCCTTCTGGGTGGCCTTGTCCCAGCCGATGACCTGGACGCTCTTGCCCTTGGCCTTGTTGTAGTACGCCACGCCGTCGGCGAAGCCGTCCATGAAGATGGTGACCGGCGGGATCGGCAGACCACCGTAGGTGCCGACCTTGCCGCTCTTGCTCATCCCGGCGGCCACGTAACCGGCCTGGAAGGCGGCCTGCGCGGTGTCGAACTGCATCGGGTAGATGTTGTCCACGCCCGGGTTCGCGTCCACGATGGCGAACTGCTGGTTCTTGTTCGCCTCGGCGGCCTTCTTGGTCGCGTCCGACATCAGGCCACCGACGGCCAGGATGAAGTCGCACTTCTGGTTGACGAACCCGGTCAGGTTGACCTCGTAGTCCGCCTCGGCCTTCGACTGGACGTTCTTGATGTCGATGTTGCCGTTCTCCTTCTTCGCCTCCTGGAGGCCCTTCCAGGCCGAGGTGTTGAAGGACTTGTCATCGATGCCGCCGACGTCGGTCACCATGCAGGCGCTGAACTTCTTGCCGCCGTTGCCGCCGGCGTTGTTGTCGTCCTTGGGAGCCTCACCACACGCGGCGGCGCCCAGCACGAGGCCACCCGCCACGATGGCGGAGGCGATCCGCATCCCACGCACAGAGCGCAAGACGTCTCCTTCCCATTGCACACCGCGTCGTGCGCGGTGGCAGCCCTTGCGCCGGCCTGCGGTGTGCCGCCGGCGTCCCACGTTACGGACGGGAGCGTACGCCCGCGCCCACCCACCGGCCGACAATCGTGCACGACTGTTGAGCGGTCGTTACCCCTACGTAACCCTTGCGTGGGGCACATCACCTTTCGTGCCGACTGCCCTCCGGAGAGGTGTCTCGAACGTCCGTTTCCCGCGGTCTTCCCGCTGCCCCGGAGGGCTAACGCCAGAAGACCGCCACCGCCGCGTTGACCAGCGTCAACCCGATGATCGCCAGGAAGTGCCCACGGTTCACGGACTCCCGCTTACGGGAGAAGAAGACCATGACAAAGATGAGCAACGCGAGCACCAACTTGGTAACAAGTTTCGCCGGTGCCGGCTCGTCGCCGTCGCGCAGCGGGGCGGAGAGACCGATTCCGGTCAGCAGCCCGATCACCGAGCCCCAGAGCATGGCCGCGTTGATCCGCAGCCGGCCGCTGACGTACTGGGCGATCGATCCGCCGAGCAGCATCGCGAACCCGATCAGATGGACGTAGAGAAGGATCAGTCGAAGAGCTTCCACGCCGGCCATCCTCCCCCATCAACGACGACTTGTAGTAGCCGGCCCGCCGAGGTGCCGTCATACCGTGACCTCGGCGGGTCGCCGCTCCGGTGCCGCGTCGCCCGCGCCGACCCGGACGGGACGTCGGCCGACGAGGACCAGGGCGAGACCGACCAGCGCGTAGCCGGCCAGCACGGCCACCGGCCGGCCGGCGCCCGCCCCGTCGAAGAACGCGGCCGAGCGCAGCAGCGTGCCGCCCGCTCCGACCGGCAGGAACTGCCCGACCGTGCCCCAGGGCTGCGGCAGCAGCTCGGGCGCGGCGGCGACCGCGGAGAGCGGGTTGCCGACCAGGAAGACGAGCAGCGCGCCGAACCCGAACCCAGCGCCGCCGAGCAGCGCGCCGAGGCCCGCCACGGTGCCCGCCGCGGCCAGCGCGAACAGCCCGATCGCGGCCGCCTCGCGCCAGAGGTCGCCGTCGAGGACGCCGAGCCAGCCGTGCAGCACCGCGGCCCCGACCAGGCCGGCAAGGACGGCGTAGCCGAGCAGGCCGGCCAGCCGCGCGCCGCGGCGGGCGACCAGCACGGTGAGCAGCGCCCCGGCCAGCATGCTGGTCAGCGCGAAGGGCAGGAACCCGGCGGCGAAGCCGGCCCCGCGCGGGTCGTCCGGGTCGGTCGGGACCACCTGCACCACCGGCACCGGCCGGCCGGCGGAGAGCTGCGCGGCGGCCTCGGTGAGCAGCGCGGCAACGGTCGGGCTCGCGGCGGGGGCGGTGTGCAGGGCGACGCCGTCCGGGCCGGCCACGAAGGCGGCGTACACCTCGCGGTCGCGCAGCGCCTGGTCGGCCGCCGCCGCGTCGGGCAGCGTGGTCACCACGAAGCCGCCCGGCCGGGCGGCGGCGAGCCGACCGGCCAGCTCGGCGGTGGCGGCCGGCGGCCCGGCGACGGCGACCGGCAGGTCGCGCGGCGCGAGGTGCGTGGCCGGCGCCGCGAAGAGCGGTACGAGCAGCGCCTGCACGACCACCACGAGGCTGACGAGCAGCGCGGCGAGCAGCCAGGGCGAGCGGATCCGGGACGGGTGAGCGGGCATCTCCGCCTCCTAAAAACGAACGTTCGTTCTCTTGGGTAGAGAGTGCGCCGCCGCACGGTCCGCGGTCAAGAACGAACGTTCGCTTTACACTGTGGGTCGTGCCACGCGTATCGGACGAACACCTCGCGGCCCGCCGCCGGCAGATCCTCGACGCGGCCCGGCGCTGCTTCCGGCGCGACGGCTTCCACAACACCTCCATGCAGGACGTGATCAAGGAGGCCGGGCTCTCGGTCGGCGCGGTCTACCGCTACTTCCCGAGCAAGAACGACCTGATCACCGCGATCGCCCAGTCGGTGGTCGGCGGCGCCGAGGGCCTCTTCGCCGAGCTGGCTGCGGCCGACCCGCCGCTGCCGCTGGTCGACGCGCTGGACCGGGCCCTGACCTACGTCGACACGCAGACCGGCCCGGACGGCGTGCTGCCCCTGGCCATCCAGGTGTGGGGCGAGGCGCAGCGGGACCCGGCGCTCGCCGAGTTCGTCGGCCGGACGTACGCCAGTTTCCGCAACCACTTCACCACCCTGGCCCGGCGGGCCCACGCGGCCGGCGAACTGCCCGCGGACGCCGACCCGGCGGCGGTCGGCGCGGCCCTGTTCGCCCTGGTACCCGGCTACGTCCTGCAACGCATCCTGACCGGCTCTCCCGACCGCGCCACCTACCTGGCGGGCGTCCGCGCCCTCCTCGCCGGCCCCCGCCCCTGACTCCCCGCGTCGGCGAGGGTCAGGCGAGGCGCCAGACCTGGAAGGTGGGGCCGTCCGCCGGCAGGGTGACCGTGCCGCCGGCGTCCGGACGCAGGGCGGGGGCGCCGCCGTAGACGTTCTCCCCGGCGGGCAGGCCGGCCAGCCGGACCGGGGTGCCGGCCGCCCGGCGGGCCAGCACCAGCACCGCGCCGGTCGGCGCCTCGCGGAGGAAGACCAGCGTGTCCGCGTCGGCGTGCGCCCAGCGCAGGCCGCCGTGCCGCAGCGCCGGCTCGTCACGGCGCAGCGCCAGCAGCGACCGGTACGCGGCGAAGGTGCGCGCGTCCCAGCTCTCCGGCCGGTGCCACGGCATCGGGGTACGCGACCCCTCCCCGTTGGTGCCGGTCAGGCCCAGCTCGTCGCCCGCGAAGATCACCGGCGTGCCGGGCATGGTGGCCAGCAGGCCGGCGGCCACCTCCTGCCGGGCCGCGTCACCCACCACGGTGCGGATCCGCGCCGAGTCGTGCGAGCCGAGCAGCTGCCACGAGTGCGTGTACGACCGCCAGGAGATCAGCGACCGGTAGGTGTTCATGGTGGCCAGCACCGCGCCCGCGTCCCGCCGCCGCGCCCCGCCCGGGGTGCCCAGGAAGTTCGGCAGCGGGTCGTCGCCCTGGCGCAGCCAGGACCAGACCGGGTCGGTGAAGCCGACGTAGTTCATGGTGCCGTGCCAGCCGTCCCGGTCCAGGTCACCGGTGTGGTCGTGGCCGTGCTCGGCGAGCAGCAGCCCGTCGGCCCGGGTCTCGGCGACCACCTCGCGCAGCAGCCGGGCCACCTCGTGGGTGTACGCGTCCGCGCCCCGCCGGCCGGTCATGTTCGCCACGTCCACCCGCCAGCCGTCCAGCCCGTACGGCGGGCGCAGCCAGCGGCGCAGCAGCGAGTCCTCGGCGGTGGCGAAGCGTCGGCGCAGCTCGGCGCTCGCCCAGTTGAGCTTCGGCAGCGACTTCACGCCGTTCCAGGATTCGTAGTCCCCGCCCGCCAGATCGAAGTAGTACAGCTCCCGCTCCGGGGCGTCCACGTCGGAGACGGCCGCGGTGAACCACTGGTGGGCGTCGCCGGTGTGGTTGCTGGTGATGTCGCCGAGCAGCCGCCACCCCCGGGCGTGCACCGCGTCGGCCAGCCGGGCCAGGGCGGCGTCCCCGCCGAGCAGCGGGTCGACGGTGTCGAAGCTCGCCGCGTCGTAGCGGTGGTTGGAGCGGGCCGGGAAGACCGGCGTGAGGTAGACGGTGTTCACCCCGAGCCGGTCCAGGTGGTCCAGCCGCTCGATGATCCCGTCGAGGTCGCCGCCGTAGAACTGGCGGGGCGTCTCCGGGCCGCGCCCGATCACCGGGGTGTCCCAGTCGCACGGGATCGCCCAGTCCGGCGCGGTCCGGCCGTCGGCGGCGGCCGAGCGGGCGAACCGGTCCGGGAAGATCTGGTAGATCACCGCGTCCCGGGCCCAGGCCGGCGGCGGCGCGTAGCTGACCAGCTTGAAGTCGCCGTGGTCCGGCACGTCGTGGTCGACGAGTCCGGCCGCGTTCAGCCAGCGGGCGCCCGTCGCGCCGTCGAGCAGGAAGCGGTAGTTGCTGACCGGGTT
Source organism: Micromonospora sp. NPDC004540 (assembly GCF_040610095.1). Taxonomy (NCBI): domain Bacteria; kingdom Bacillati; phylum Actinomycetota; class Actinomycetes; order Micromonosporales; family Micromonosporaceae; genus Micromonospora; species Micromonospora sp. NPDC004540. The sequence goes on along the minus strand of NZ_JBEXLR010000003.1, from coordinate 113,719 downwards.
GCGGACCTCGACGTCGGCCCGCCACCACACGTCACCGCCCTCGGTGCGGTCGACCACGGCCTCGGCGAAGCGGGGCTCGCCGTCACCGGTGGTCCGCACGTGCACCTGGCGCACGCCGGCGCCGGCCGGCACCCGGACGAAGACCGGGACGGTCTGCCCGAGCGCTGGCTCCTGCTCCGGCACGTAGGTGGCGGATCCGTCGTGGTGCGGCTGGAGAGACATGGGGATGCCTTTCGCGTCGTTGAAGACAGGGAGGGGGGCGGGCATCCGCCGCGGTCGGTCACCCGACCGCGGCGGTCCGCCCGGAAACCGCTCCGGTGTACGTCAAACGCCCTTGCCGCAGCGTGCGGAGTGGCACCACTCGCCTCGCCCACGACGGCGAGCGGCCACCCCTCCGGTCTATCCTTTGACGGCTCCGGCGGTGAGGCCGGAGACGATGTAGCGCTGGAGCAGTTGGAACACCAGCACCGTGGGGATGGCGGTGAGCAGGGTGCCCGCCGCGAACATCCCGAAGTTGTTGTTGCGCTCGCCCGCCACCATGCCGAACATCCCGACCGCCAGGGTCTTCGAGTTCGGCTCGGTGAGGAACACGTTGGCGATGATGAACTCGTTGATCGAGCCGATGAAGGCGAGCAGTCCGGTCACCGCCAGGATCGGCGCCACCAGCGGCAGCATGATCCGGAAGAAGACCTGTGCGTGCGAGGCGCCGTCCATGGTCGCCGACTCGTCCAGCTCCTTCGGCAGGGTGTCGAAGAAGCCCTTCATGAGCCAGGTGTTCGCACCGAGCGCGGTGCCCATGTAGAGCAGGAACAGGCCCCACGGGGTGTTGAAGCCGATCGCCGGCCACAGGGCGGTGACCGTCGTGAAGATCAGGAAGATCGCCACGATGGCCAGGAACTGCGGGAACATCTGGATCAGCAGCAGCGCGAGCAGCCCGACACGGCGACCGGCGAAGCGCATCCGAGAGAACGCGTACGCCGCCAGCGCCGACAGGAAGATCGACGCGAAGCTGGCCACGCCGGCGAGCAGCAGCGAGTTGAGGAACCAGTGAGCGAACGGCGTGTTCTGGAACAGGTTGGTGAAGTTCTCCAGGGACATCCCGGTCGGCAGGAGCTCCGTCGACGAGAGCGTGCCGAGCGGGTTGAGCGCCGCGGAGATCACGAAGAGGATCGGGAAGAGGCTGAACGCCACCGCCAGCACCCCGACCACGTGCCGCCAGCCCACCTGGGCGAACCAGCGTCCCTTCGACTTCCCCGTCCCGGCCCGGTTGGCGACGGCGGCGTCCGACAAGGTGGTCACGAGTAGACCTCCTCCTGCTTGCGGGTCCGCGAGAAGCTGATCGCCGCCACGATCGCCACGATCGCGAAGATGAAGATCGAGACCGTGGTGGCCAGTCCGTACTCGGCGCCCTGTGCGCCGAAGGCCAGCCGGTAGGTGTAGGTGATGAGCAGGTCGGTGGCGCCGTTGGTCGGGTTGTCCGGCGCGAACGGGCCGCCCTCGGTGGTGAACAGGATCGCGTTGACGTTGTTGAAGTTGTACGCGAACGACGCGATCAGCAGCGGCGAGAGCGCGACCAGCAGCAGCGGCAGGGTGACCGCCCGGAAGGACTGCCACGGGCTGGCGCCGTCGACCGAGGTGGCCTCGGTCAGCTCGCGCGGGATCGCCTGGAGCGCGCCGGTGGCCACCAGGAACATGTACGGGTAGCCCAGCCAGAGCTGCACCAGCAGCACCGCGATCCGGGCCGACCAGGTGCCGCCGAACCAGTCGATGTCCAGCCCGAACAGGTTGTTGACCAGGCCGAAGTCGGTGTTGAACATGTCCCGCCAGACCAGCAGCATGGCGAACGACGGCATGGCGTACGGCAGGATCAGCAGCACCCGGTAGAAGTTGGTGCCGCGCATCCGGGGCGAGTGCAGGGCGAGCGCGATGGCCATGCCGAGCAGGAAGGTAAGCCCGGTCGAGCCGATCGCGAAGGCGAAGTTCCACAGCAAGGTGCCGAAGAACGGCCCGGAGATGTTCGGGTCGGTGAGCACGCGGGTGAAGTTCTTCAGCCCGACGTTGACCTTCCAGCCCTGCGCGAGCCGCTCGCCGTCGGCGGCGACGAAGGAGCCGTTCTCCGGGTCCGCCGTCCAGGTCTTCCCGGTCTCGCTGTCCTTGATGCAGTCGCAGCCCGCGTCGTAGGCCCGGACGGCCTTGCCCTCGTAGGCGCGGGAGAGGCCGTTGGAGCGGATCGCACCGCCGGCGGTCGGCACCACCAGATCGGTGATGTCCTTGCTCCGGCCGCTGGCCTGACCGAAGTTGAGCACGGTGTAGCCGGCGGCGTCGGTGATCTTGCCGGTCGGGCTGACCGTGACGTCGCCGGCGTCGAGCTTGCGCAGCCCGCCCGCGTCACCCGCGAAGACCTCCTTGGTCTTCGGGTCGCTGAGCAGGAACACCAGCGCGCCGGTGGCCGGGTCGCCCTTCGTGGCGATGGAGAGGGAGTACTCGGTGGAGCCAGGGACCTGCTGCACCGAGGAGGTCTGGATGGCGACGATCGCGTCGTCCTTGCTGCCGCGGTGGCCGTCGCCGAAATTCGTGAACGCGGTGCTCGCCGTGTAGAGCACCGGGAAGACCTGGAAGGCGATCAGGAAGAGCGTGCCGGGGACCAGGTACTTGGCCGGGATGTGCCGCCGGCTCAGGTAGAGGTAGAAGAGGCCCGCGGTGGTGGCCGCCAGGACGCCCAGTCCGACCCAGTGCTCGCCCTCGACGAGCGGGAACGCCGCCCAGAGCGCGATGCCGGCCACCAGGCCGAGCAGGACCACCTTGACGACTAGGCCGGTCGCGGTGATCGGCGCGTGGTTCCGCGCGGTACGGGACTTGCGCGGGAGCCCGCGGCGAACGGGCTCCCGGCCCGGGGTCTGCTCAGCAGACCCCGGGCCGGACAGCGACGTGCTCATTACTTGATCTGACCCGCGATGGTCTTGCCCGCGGCGGTGATCGTCTTGGCCGGGTCGGCGCCACCGATGATGGCGGCCTCCGCCTTGCCGAAGGGGTCCCAGATCGCGGCCATGGCCGGGATCGCCGGGAGCACCTGGCCGTTCTTGCCAGCCTCGGAGAACTTGGCCAGGTCGGGGTCCTCGCCCTTGACCTGGTCGAAGGCGGCGGTCAGCGCCGGCGGGCGCGGCTCGGCCTTGTACAGCGCGACGGCCAGCTCGGGCTTGGTCACGTAGTTGGTGACGAACTCCTGGGCCAGGGCCTTGTTCTTGCCCTTGGCGGCTACGTAGAACGCCTGGACGCCCACGAACGGCTGGGCCTCCTTGCCACCGGCGAAGCCGGGGACCGGGGAGATGTCGTACTTGATGTTGGCCTTCTTGGCGTCGGCGATGGCCCACGGGCCGGAGACCAGGAAGGCGCACTTCTTGCCGGTGAAGGTGGCGATCGAGTTCTCGCCGGTGATGGAGCGCTTCAGCGCGCCGTCGCCCTTCTCACCGAGCTTCGCGATCTTCTGGAAGGCCGCGATCGACTCCGGCTTGCCCACGCCCAGGTCCTTCGGGTCGTAGTCGCCGTTGGCCGTGGTGCCGAACAGGTAGCCGCCGCCCGAGGTGTACAGCGGGTAGACGTGGTACGCGTCGCCGTTCTGGCCGGACTGGAGGCAGAGGATCTCGCTGGTCTTCTTCTCGGCCTTGAGCTTCTTGCCGGCGGCGACCAGGTCCTCGATGGTCTTCGGCGCCTCGGGGGCCAGCTCGGTGTTGCGGATCAGCGCGATGTTCTCGGTGGCGTAGGGGACGCCGTAGAGCTGGCCGTTGAAGGTGACCGCCTTGATCGCGGTCTCGTTGAACGCGCTCTTCTGCTCGGCGGCGAGCTGCACCGGGTCGATGGCGCCGTTCTGGACCATGTTGCCGATCCAGTCGTGCGCGCCGACCACGACGTCCGGGCCGCTGCCCTGCTGCGAGGCGGTGACGAAGTTGGTCTGCAGGTCCTTGGAGACGGCCTGGACCTCGACGGTCACGCCGTTCTCCTTGCCGAACTCCTCGGCGAACGGCTTGAGGGCCGCGGTCCGCTTGTCGTCGGCCCAGATGACCAGCTTGCCGCCGGTGGCCTTGGCGGACTCCTTGGCGGCCGGCTTGTCGCTGTCACTGCCGCCGCAGCCGGACGCGGCGAGCGCCAGGCCGAGGACAGCGACCACACCCGCGGTACGGATGCGCATCGGTACTCCTGTCGTCATGGCGCCCGCCGGGGGAAGGGCGGGCCGCCAGTGGGAACCTTGAATTTCTTGCTGACCGGCGCGGGGGATGCTGCGCCGCTGCTCTCGCATGTTGCGGGGACGTTAGCAAGAGGTTGCAGAGAATGGAAGGGATTGCAGGAGCGTACGCAAGAACTTACCCGTGAGCTACAGTGCCGCCATGCGCGCTCGACTGTCCGACATCGCCCAACAGGCCGAAGTCAGCGAGGCCACGGTGTCGCGGGTGCTCAACGACCGCCCCGGAGTGGCCCCGGAGACCCGGCAGGCCGTCCTCACCGCCCTCGACGTGCTCGGCTACGAGCGCCCCGCCCGGCTGCGCAAGCGCAGCGCCGGGCTGGTCGGGCTGGTCGTGCCCGAGTTGGACAACCCCATCTTCCCGGCCTTCGCCCAGGTCATCGAGTCGACGCTTTCGCAGAGCGGGTTCACCCCGGTGCTCTGCACGCAGACCCCCGGCGGGGTGACCGAGGACGAGTACGTCGAGATGCTGCTCGACCGCCAGGTCTCCGGGATCGTCTTCGTCTCCGGCCTGCACGCCGACACCGCCGCCAACCACGACCGGTACCGCGCGCTGATCGCCCGCCCGCTGCCGATCGTCATGATCAACGGGTACGCGCCCGGCATCGCCGCGCCCTTCGTCTCCTGCGACGACGGCGAGGCCACCGAGATGGCCGTGGCGCACCTGGTCGCGCTCGGCCACCGGCGGATCGGTCTGATCACCGGCCCGGACCGGTTCGTGCCGGTGCAGCGCCGGGTGGCGGGCTTCCGCGCCGCGGTGTCCCGGTTGGTCGGCGCCACCGAGGCGGAGGTCGGCGAGCTGGCCGAGCTCTCCCTGTTCGGCGTCGAGGGCGGCGAGGCCGCCGCCGGCCGGCTCATCGAGCGCGGCGTCACCGGCCTGGTCTGCGGCTCCGACCTGATGGCGCTCGGCGCGATCCGGGCCGCCCGACAGCGCGGTCTGACCGTCCCCGACGACATCTCGGTGGTCGGCTACGACGACTCCCCGCTGATGGCCTTCACCGACCCGCCGCTGACCACCATGCGCCAACCGGTCGCCGCCATGGCGGTGGCCGCCGTCCGGGCCCTGGTCGACGAGATCAACGGGCACGCCGCCCCGCACTCCGAGTACCTGTTCCGCCCCGAGCTGGTGGTGCGCGGCTCGACCGCGGTGGCCCGCCCGGCCGGCACGGGCGGCGGCACGAAGCGGCAGCATCCCGCTCCCGCCACCCTCGCCGTCCCCGCCTGACCCCCGGCGCGCGGCAGCCGGCTGCCGTCATTTCTTGCGCAAGGAATGCTTGACTCTTGCAGCGCCCGGGCGGCATTCTGCTCAGACACCCCGCGCCCACCACCATGCCCGTGCGGGGGCACCGCCGTCCCGCGCCAGAGAACGGGGATTTCCACCGATGACCTCCGCCCCCCACCCCACGCCGCTGACCGCCGACGACGACTGGTGGCGGTCCGCGGTCGTCTACCAGGTCTACGTCCGCAGCTTCGCGGACGCGAACGGGGACGGCGTCGGTGACCTCCAGGGCATCCGGCAGCGCCTGCCCTACCTGCGCGAACTCGGAGTGGACGCGCTCTGGCTGACCCCGTTCTACACCTCGCCCCAGGTCGACGCCGGCTACGACGTGTCCGACTACCGGGACGTGGACCCGCTCTTCGGCGACCTCGCCGACTTCGACGCGATGATCACCGACGCGCACGCCCTGGGACTGCGGATCATCGTGGACCTGGTGCCCAACCACACCTCCAGCGCGCACCCGTGGTTCACCGCGGCCCTCGCCGCCGGCCCCGGCTCGCCGGAGCGCGAGCGCTACCTGTTCGCCGAGGGCAAGGGCGAGCAGGGCGAACTGCCGCCGAACGACTGGGAGAGCATCTTCGGCGGCCCCGCCTGGACCCGGGTCGCCGACGGCCAGTGGTACCTGCACCTGTTCGACCCGGCCCAGCCCGACCTGAACTGGCGCCACCCCGACGTGCGCGCCGAGTTCGAGGACGTCCTGCGGTTCTGGCTCGACCGGGGCGTGGACGGCTTCCGGATCGACGTGGCCCACGGGATGATCAAGGCCGAGGGGCTGCCGGACGTCGGCTTCAACTCGATGACCACCGGTCAGCGCCAGTCCGAACTGCTGGGCAAGGGCCAGCTGCCCTACTTCGACCAGGACGAGGTGCACGAGATCTACCGCGCCTGGCGGCCGATCCTGGACAGCTACCCGGGCGGCCGGATGGCGGTGGCCGAGGCCTGGGCGGAGACTCCGCAGCGGCTGGCCCGCTACATCGGGCCGGACGAGCTGCACCAGGCCTTCAGCTTCGACTTCCTCGACGCCACCTGGTCGGCCGACTCGTTCCGCAAGGTGATCGACACCGCGCTCGCCGAGTCGACCATCGTCGGCGCGCCGACCACCTGGGTCCTCTCCAACCACGACCGGCAGCGGCACGTCACCCGGTACGGCGACGGCGAGGCCGGCCTGCGCCGCGCCCGGGCCGCCGCCCTGCTGATGTTCTCCCTGCCCGGCTGCGCCTACGTCTACCAGGGCGAGGAGCTGGGCCTGCCCGAGGTGCTCGACCTTCCCGACGAGCTGCGCCAGGACCCGGCGTTCCTGCGCACCGGGGAGAGCCGGGACGGCTGCCGGGTGCCGATCCCGTGGAGCGGCGAGCTGGCCCCGTACGGCTTCGGCCCGGCGGGCAGCGAGCTGAGCTGGCTGCCGGCCCCGGCGACCTGGCGTGCCCTCTCGGTGGCCGCCCAGGCCGGGGTGACCGACTCGACGCTGGAGCTCTACCGGGCCGCGCTGCGGATCCGGCACGAGCACCCGGCGCTGGCCGGCACCGGTGGCATCACCTGGCTGGAGACCGAGCCCGGGGTGCTGGCGTTCCGCCGCGCCGCCGGCGACGCAGAGCTGACCTGCGTGGTCAACATCAGCGGCGCGGAGGTGACCGTCGCCGGCCACGGCCGGCCGGTCGTCGCCAGCGCCGGCCTCACCGAGCGGGGCGACGGCCATGTCCTGCCGGTGGACGCTGCTGCGTGGTTCGAACGGCGCTGAGCCGGGTAACCCGCCATTGACCTGGTCGTCCGTTGTGCTCCGCGCCGACGGGCGGCTGGGCTACCGACCCCTTGTGGTGGGGGGTGAGGTGGCGCCGGCCCCTCGGGGACTCCGTTTCCCGAGGGGTCGGTGTCCATCTGGGACCGTGCCGGTTGCCGGGCAGCGGCGCCGCCGAGCTGAGCCTCAGGCGCCCCTGGCGGTGAGCAGGGCGGCGATCCGGGCGAGGCCGGCTCGGACCTCGTCCCGGCTGGGCGCGGTCACCGGCTCGGGCTCCGGCTCCCGCTCGGCGGCCAGCTCCAGCTCCTCGTCGATGACCTCCTCGAAGTCGCCGTAGAGGTCCGCCTGGTCGACCCGGGCCGCCTCGTCCTCCGCGGCGATCTGCGCGGCGGCGATCTCGCTGCGGATCTCCTCGGGCGTCAGCGCCGGCAGCAGCGGCTCCACCACCGCCATCAGCTGCTCCTCGGCCACCACCGCCTCGGCCAGGGCGAGCGCGTGCGGCCGCTCGTACGGGCCGCAGACCACCGGCTCCCACTCGTCCTCGTCGCCGAGCGGGCCGAAGGTGATGATCCACGGCAGGTCCCGCATCGGCGAGTCGTCCGGCAGGTCCAGTGTCACGAGTGCGCCCACCGGCCCATCATGGTCGGTCACGGCGCGGACGTGCGCCTCATTCACGCCAACTCCCCCCTGTCCGGCGGCCGCTCTCACCCGTGCGTACCGGCGTCCAGAGCCGCACGGACCAGGGCGACGGCGCGGTCCGGCGGGACGCCCAGGCGGAGCGCCTCGGCGGCGTACGCGGTGGCGGCGCGCTGCAGGCGGTCGGTGGCGTCGTCGCGCCCCGGGGCCACCACGGTGCCGTGGCGGCCGCGGGTCTCCACCAGCCCGGCGGACTCCAGCTCCCGGTACGCCCGCGCCACCGTGTTCACCGCCAGGCCCAGGTCGGCGGCGAGCTGCCGGACCGCGGGCAGCCGGGTGCCGACCGGCAGCCGGCCGTCACCGATCATGCCGGCGAGCTGCCCGCGCACCTGCTCGTACGGGGGCACCGGCGAGTCCTGGTCGATCCGGATCCGGGTGCTCATCCCGCCCCTCCCGGCGTGCCCGGATCGGTCTCCTCGTCGATCTCCACGTCCACCTCCCGCGCGCCGCCGCCCTCGGCCAGGTCCACCACCCGCCCGTAGCGGCTGGTGGCGGCCAGCGCGGCGCCGAAGAGCACCATCTGGTTGAGCAGGTAGAGGTAGAGCAGCAGCCCCACCGCGGTGGCCACCACGGTGTAGGCCGGGTTCCGCTCGGTGCGCACCACGTAGTAGCGCCCGACGGTGTTGAGCAGCGTGATGCCGACGGCGACCGCCAGCACGGCGGGGCGCAGCCGGCGGCGGCTCATCCGCAGGCGCGGCACCGCCACCAGCAGCGCGGTGGCCAGCACCGCGTTGACCAGAACGCTGAGCACCGCGCTGACCGTGGTCAGCCCGACCGAGCCGGTGCTGCGCAGCAGGAACCGCAGCAGCGACTCCAGCGCGTCCACCGCGGCCACCGAGACGCCGAGCAGCACGAAGACCGCGACCAGCACCCCCAGGTCGACCAGGCGGCGGATCACCAGGTTGCCGGGCTGCTGGTTGAAGCCGTACATCAGCCGCTGCGAGGAGCGGATCGCCTCCACCCAGCCGATCCCGGTGAAGACCAGGATCACCAGGCCGATCACCCCGACCGTGTTGCTGCTCTCGGCGATCTGCTGGGGGTCGAGGAACGGCAGGTTCCCCTTCAGGAAGTCGCCGGCCGCCCTGCTGACCTCGCGGTTGCCCTGGAGGATCGTGCCGAAGACCCAGTACGCGACCAGGGCCAGCGCGAACACGGCGAAGAAGCCGTAGTAGGCGATGGCGGCGGCCAGCCGGCCGGCGAGCAGGTCGGCGTAGAGCGTCCCGGCCCGCCACACGTGGTCGAAGGCCGAGGACCGGACGCGGGCCGCGTCGATGCGGCGACCCAACGCCGCCTCGATCCGGCCGATGACGTTCACCCCGCCATCCTCGCCGATCCGCCCACCCCGTGGAGGCAGGCCGGCCGCGTGCTCAGCTCAGCCGCCGAGGCGGAAGTCGCGGCGGGGCTGCCACCGGGTGGCCCCGCTGTGCGAGAAGAGGGTGAACGCCTCCACCTCGAAGAGGGCGGAGAAGTCGGCCAGGTCCTCGTACGCCTTGTCGAGCACCTCGGGCGGCACGTCCTGGGCCACCGTGACGTGCGGGTGGTAGGGGAAGCGCGCCTCGCGCTGCAGCTCGGGGGCCGCGTTGATGGCGGCGGCGAGCAGCTCGCACTCGCTGATCCCGGCCGCCACCGCCACGAAGACCACCTGGGTGACCGGCCGGAACGTGCCGGTGCCCCGCAGGTGCAGGGTGAACGGCAGGTGGGTGGCGGCCACCCGGGCCAGGTGCTCCTCGACGGCGGGCAGCGCGCGCACCGGGATCTCGGTGGGCCCGAGCAGTGTGACGTGCGCCGGGACGGCCTGCGGGTCGCCGGCCTCGATCCGCCGGCGGGTGAGCATCCCGCCCCACGGCTCGGGGATGTCGACCGCGATCCCGATCTGGATGGTGTCACCGGCGTCCGGCGCCCCGTCCCTGCCATCCACGCTGCGCGTCACCCCTCCGGCCACCGACCGCTTCACCCGTTCCCGCCGTGCCGGACCGCTACTCGAACCGGACCGGCGGGAAGAAGCCGATCCGCTCGTACGCGGTGCGCAGCGTCGCGGCGGCGACCGCGCGGGCCTTCTCCGCGCCCTGCGCGAGCAGCTTGTCGAGCTGCGCCGGGTCGTCCAGGTAGGCGCGGGTGCGCTCCTGGATCGGGGTGACGAACTCCCGGACCACCTCGGCGAGATCCTTCTTCAGGTCGCCGTAGCCCTTGCCGTCGTAGGCCGCGACGAGGTCGTCGATGGTCCGGCCGGACAGCGCCGAGTAGATGGTGAGCAGGTTGGAGATGCCCGGCTTGCCCTCCGCGTCGAAGACGATCTCGCGGCCGGTGTCGGTGACCGCCGAGCGGATCTTCTTGGCCGAGCGGGCCGGCTCCTCCAGCAGGTCGATGATGCCGGCCGGGGAGGAGGACGACTTCGACATCTTGGCCGTCGGGTCCTGCAGGTCGGTGATCTTCGCGGTGTCCTTGACGATGTGCGGGGCGGGCACCGTGAAGGTCGGGCCGAACAGCGAGTTGAACCGCTGGGCCAGGTCGCGGGAGAGCTCCAGGTGCTGCCGCTGGTCCTCGCCGACCGGGACCGCGTGGGCCTGGTAGAGCAGGATGTCGGCGGCCTGCAGGATCGGGTAGGTGAACAGGCCGACGCTGGCCCGCTCGCTGCCCTGCTTCTGCGACTTGTCCTTGAACTGGGTCATCCGGCTGGCCTCGCCGAAGCCGGTGATGCAGCCGAGCACCCAGGCCAGCTGCGGGTGCTCGGGCACCTGCGACTGGACGAAGAGGGTGCTGCGCTCCGGATCGAGGCCGACCGCGAAGAGCTGCGCGGCGGCGACCCGGCTGCGCTGCTTGAGCACCTTGGGGTCGTGCCCGGCGGTGATCGCGTGCAGGTCCACCACGCAGTAGAAAGCGTCGTGGCTCTCCTGCAGGGCCACCCAGTGCCGTACCGCGCCCAGGTAGTTGCCGAGGTGGAACGAGTCGGCCGTCGGCTGGATGCCGGAGAAGACGCGCGGGCGGGCGGGTACGTCGGACATGACGGCAATTCTGTCAGCAAGCCCCGGCGTCCGTCATGACGGGCCGGCCGGTCGGGTGGGCACGGGCGGGAGGGGGGCGGTGACCTCGCGCCGCGGCTCGGGCAGGCGCGCCGTGGAGACCGCGAGGCGGGACACCCGCCGCCCGTCGAGCGCCACCACCCGCAGCAGCCAGCCGCCGGGCGGGTCGTCCGGGTCGGGTCCGCCGGCGTCGTCCGGGTCGACCGCCACCGGCACCTCGTCGCCGGCGACCGGCAGCCGGCCGAGGGCGGCCATCACGAACCCGCCGACCGTCTCGTACGGCCCGGCGGGCAGCGGCACCCCGGTGCGCTCGGCGAAGTCGGCCAGGTTGAGCCGACCGTCGACCACGGCGGGCAGGCCGGCGTGGGCCGGGTCGGGCGGGGCGCCACCCTCGTCGTGGATCTCCCCGACCAGCTCCTCGACCAGGTCCTCGCAGGTGACGATGCCGGCGGTGCCTCCGTACTCGTCGACCACCACGGCCAGGTGGTGCCCCTCCCGGCGCATCTCGGTGAGCGCGGCCAGCACCCGCTTGCTGCCCGGGAGCCGCTTCACCTCGCGGGTCAGCTCGCCGACCGTGGCGCGCGGGTCGCGTTCCGGGCGTAGCAGCACGTCCCGCAGGTGGACGAAGCCGACCACGTCGTCGTGGGTGCCGTCGACCACCGGGTAGCGGGTGTGCGGCTCGGCCCGGACCAGCCGCTCCGCCTCGGCCAGGGTGAGCCCGGTGGCGAGGAAGACCACCTCGGTGCGCGGCACCATCACCTCGCGGACCAGCCGGGCGCCGGCCACCAGCACCTCGTCGATGATCCGCCGCTCGTCGGGGTCGAGCAGCGTGTTGGCCGCGACCAGGTCGCGCAGCTCGGCCTCGCTGATCCGCTCCCGGCCGGCGGTCGGGCTGGTCCCGAGCAGGTCGGTGACCAGGCGGGTGGCTCCGTCGGCGGCCCGCACCACGAGCCGGGCCACGCTGTGGGCCACGGGTCCCGGTTCGCGTCGGGGCCGCCCCGGCGAGCGTCGCCGGGGCCCGGGACCACCTCCCTCCCGCATGACAAGGATGGTAGACAGCGGCCGCCGGACAGCTCCGGCGATGTTCGGATCTGTTCAATCATGGCGAATCGTGGTGGAATAGCAGGACGGCCTCACTCGCAGCCGCGGCACAGCCCGCGGCCGTAGGGTGATCACGGACGGCCGCCGCGGCACGCGGCCAGGCAGGAGGACCGACGTGAAACTGCTCGTCACCGGCGGCGCCGGTTACATCGGCAGCGTGGTGACCCGGATGCTGCTGGACCACGGTCACGGGGTGACCGTGCTGGACGACCTGCGCACCGGCCACCGGGCGGCACTCGCCCCCGAGGCGACCCACGTCGACCTGCCGATCCACGAGGCCGCCCGGGTGCTCACCCCGGACGCCGGCTTCGACGGCGTGCTGCACTTCGCCGCCCTGATCGCGGCCGGCGAGTCGATGGTCAAGCCGGAGCTCTACTGGCAGAACAACACCGTCGGCTCGCTCGCCCTGATCGACGCGGTCCGCGCCGCCCGGGTGCCCCGGCTGGTCTTCTCCTCCACCGCCGCCGTCTACGGCAACCCCACCGAGCTGCCCATCCCGGAGACCGCCGTCAAGGCGCCCACCAACACCTACGGGGCGACCAAGCTCGCCGTCGACATGGCGCTCACCTCCGAGGCGGTCGCGCACGACCTGGCCGCCGTCTCGCTGCGCTACTTCAACGTGGCCGGGGCCTACCGGCACGACGGGCGGGTCATCGGCGAACGGCACGACCCCGAGACCCACCTCATCCCGCTCGCCCTCGAGGTGGCCGCCGGCCGGCGCGACAAGCTCCAACTCTTCGGCGACGACTACCCCACCGCCGACGGCACCTGCGTCCGCGACTACATCCACGTCGCCGACCTGGCCCGCGCGCACCTGCTGGCCCTCGACGCCGCCACGGCCGGCCGGCACCGGATCTACAACCTGGGCAACGGCAACGGCTTCACCAACCGGCAGGTGATCGAGGTGGTCCGCGAGGTCACCGGGCACCCGGTGCCGGTCGAGGTGGCCCCGCGCCGCGAGGGCGACCCGGCCGAGCTGGTCGCCTCCTCCGCGCTGGCCCGCGCCGAGCTGGGCTGGGTGCCGGAGAAGCCCACCCTCCAGGACATGGTCGGCGACGCCTGGGAGTTCTACCGCACGCACGTCCTGGGGCAGCAATGAGCGTGCGGGGTGACGTCGCGGCCCGCGCCACCGCCGGCTTCCGGCAGCGGTACGGCGCGGAGCCCGCGGGCCGCTGGGCGGCTCCCGGCCGGGTCAACCTGATCGGCGAGCACACCGACTACAACGACGGCTTCGTGCTGCCCTTCGCGCTGCCGCTGCGTACCGTGGTCGCCGCGGCGGTCCGGGACGACGGGCGCTGGAGCGTCTGGTCGGAGCTGGACGACGAGCCGGTGGAGTTCGGGCCGGCCGAGGCCGACGAGCCCGGTCGGGTCGACGGCTGGGCCGCCTACGTGGCCGGGGTGGTCTGGGCGCTGCGCGCCGCCGGCCACGCCGTCCCCGGCGCCCAGCTGGCCATCGCCTCCGACGTGCCGGTCGGCTCCGGGCTCTCCTCGTCGGCGGCCATCGAGGCGGCGGTGCTCGCCGCCCTGGTCGAGCTGGGCGGGCTCGACCTGCCCGCCGACCGCTGGCCCCGGCTCGCCCAGCGGGCCGAGAACGACTACGTCGGCGCGCCCACCGGGATCATGGACCAGTCCGCGGTGATCCGCGGCCGGTCCGGGCACGCCCTCTTCCTCGACTGCCGCACCGAGGGGGTCGAGCAGATCCCGTTCGACCTGGACGCCGCCGGGCTGGCCGTGCTGGTGATCGACAGCCGCGCCCCGCACCGGCACGCCGACGGCGAGTACGCCGCCCGCCGCAAGTCCTGCGAGCGGGCCGCCAAGGCGCTCGGGGTGGCCGCGCTGCGCGACGTCGCCACCGGCGACCTGGACGCCGCGCTGGCCCGGCTCGACGACGCCGAGACCCGCCGCCGGGTCCGGCACGTGGTCACCGAGGACCAGCGGGTGCTCGACACGGTCGACCTGCTGCGCGCCGGCCGGGTCCGCGACATCGGCCCGCTGCTGACCGCCTCGCACGCCTCGATGCGGGACGACTTCGAGATCACCGTGCCGGAGATCGACACCGCGGTCGAGGCGGCCCTGGCCGCCGGGGCGTACGGGGCGCGGATGACCGGCGGCGGCTTCGGCGGCTGCGTGCTCGCCCTGGTCGACGCGGACGCTGCCGACGCCGTGGCGGCCGCCGTGACGGCCGCGTACGCCGACCGCGGCTTCGCCGCGCCCGGCACCCTGACCGTCCTACCGGCCGGCGGCGCGGCCCGCCTCGACTGACCGCTCGCTCTCCACACGGAAAGGAGTGGCCGTCCCGCCTGGGACGGCCACTCCTCAACCGATGCCGAGAGCGGTCAGCCGGCCTCGACGATCATGCCGGCGCCGACGGTGCGGTTGGTGGTCTCGTCGATGATGACGAAACCGCCCGTGGTGCGGTTGCGGCGGTACTCGTCGGCCAGCAGCGGGACGGTGGTGCGCAGCCGCACCCGGCCGATCTCGTTGAGCTTCAGCTCGCCGGCCGTCTCGTCGCGGTGCAGCGAGTTGACGTCCAGCCGGTAGTGCAGCCCGCGCACGATGGCCCGGGCCGAGCGGGTGGTGTGCTTGATGGCGTACTTGCCACCGACCTGGAGCGGGCGGGTCTCGTCCATCCAGCAGATCATCGCCTCGATGTCCTGCGCGACGGTCGGGGCGTTGTTCGGCCGGCAGATCATGTCGCCGCGCGAGATGTCGATCTCGTCGGCCAACCGGACGGTCACCGACATCGGCGGGAACGCCTCGTCCACCGGGCCGTCGGCGGTCTCCACCGCGGCGATCCGGCTGGTGAAGCCCGAGGGCAGCACCATCACCTCGTCGCCGGCCTTGAGCACGCCCGAGGCCACCTGGCCCGCGTACCCCCGGTAGTCGGTGACGGTGGTGGACTGCGGCCGGATCACGTACTGCACCGGGAAGCGGACGTCGACCAGGTTGCGGTCCGAGGCGATGTGCACCCGCTCCAGGTGGTGCAGCAGCGACGGCCCCTCGTACCAGGGCATGTTCTCCGAGCGGGTGACGATGTTGTCGCCCTGCAGCGCGGAGATCGGCACCACGGTCAGGTCCGGCACGTCGAGCTTCGCGGCGAACGCGGTGAACTCGTCGGCGATCTGCTCGAACACCTCCTGCGACCAGTCGACCAGGTCCATCTTGTTCACGCAGAGGACCAGGTGCGGCACCCGCAGCAGCGAGCAGAGGAACGCGTGCCGGCGGGACTGCTCCACCAGGCCCTTGCGCGCGTCCACCAGGATCAGCGCCAGGTCGGCCGTGGAGGCGCCGGTGACCATGTTCCGGGTGTACTGGATGTGCCCCGGGGTGTCGGCGATGATGAACTTCCGCCGCGGCGTGGCGAAGTAGCGGTACGCCACGTCGATGGTGATGCCCTGCTCCCGCTCGGCGCGCAGGCCGTCGGTGAGCAGCGCCAGGTTGGTGTACTCGTCGCCCCGCGCCGCGCTGACCGCCTCGACGGCGGCGAGCTGGTCGGTGAAGAGCGACTTGGTGTCGTACAGCAGCCGGCCGATCAGGGTCGACTTGCCGTCGTCGACGCTGCCGGCGGTGGCGAACCGCAGCAGGTCCATCGGCCGGGCCGACGCGTCGGCCTCGGCCGGCGCAACAGTCTCGACGCTCATCAGAAGTAGCCCTCCCGCTTGCGGTCCTCCATGGCGGCCTCGCTGACCCGGTCGTCGCCGCGGGTCGCGCCGCGCTCGGTGATCCGCGTGGCGGCCACCTCCTCGATCACCTTCTCCACCGTGTCGGCGTCCGAGCGGACCGCCGCGGTGCAGGAGGCGTCGCCCACGGTCCGGTACCGCACCTGGGCCTTGAACGGCTGCTCACCGGCGCGGCCCCGGAAGAACTCGTTGACCGCGTAGAGCATGCCGTCGCGCTCGATCACCTCGCGCTGGTGCGCGTAGTAGATCGACGGCAGCGGGATCCGCTCCCGCGCGATGTAGTGCCAGACGTCCAGCTCGGTCCAGTTGGAGAGCGGGAACACCCGGATCGACTCGCCCGGGTGGTGCCGGCCGTTGTAGAGCGACCACAGCTCGGGGCGCTGGTTCTTCGGGTCCCACTGGCCGAACTCGTCGCGGAAGCTGAACACCCGCTCCTTGGCCCGGGCCTTCTCCTCGTCCCGGCGGGCGCCGCCGAACAGCGCGTCGAAGCGGTGCTTCTCCACCGCGTCGAGCAGCACGGGGGTCTGGATCCGGTTGCGCATGCCGTCGGCCGACTCGCGCACCAGCCCCTTGGCCAGGGCCTCCGGCACGCTGGCCACGATGAGCTGCAGACCCAGCTCGGCGACGCGCTGGTCCCGGTATTCGAGAACCTCGGGGAAGTTGTGCCCGGTGTCGACGTGCATCACCGGGAAGGGGATGTTGGCCGGGGCGAACGCCTTCTGGGCCAACCGGAGCATCACGATCGAGTCCTTGCCGCCCGAGAAGAGCAGCACGGGGCGCTCCATCTCGGCGACGACCTCGCGCATCACGAAGATGCTCTCCGCCTCGAGCGCGTCCAGGTGGGACACCTGGTACGCGGCGGGGGCCGTCATGACACGAACTCGATTCGCTCGGATCCGTACATCGGGATTCCAGACCTTTCCGGTCGGACTCGTGAAGAAGAACGCTCAGGCTACCCGGAATGCCGCTGCAGCGCTGCAAGCAACCGGCTGGCGAGATCCTTGCGGCAGACCAACAGGTCGGGCAGGCGCGGGTCGGCCTCGTTGTATTTCAGCGCAGATCCGTCGATCCGGGAAGCGTGCAGTCCGGTGGCCGTCGCCACAGCGACCGGAGCGGCCGAGTCCCACTCGTACTGACCGCCCGCGTGGATGTACGCGTCGACCTCACCGGTGACCACAGCGGCGATCTTCGCGCCCGCCGAGCCCATCGGCACCAGATGCGCGCCGATGTCCTCTGCCAGATCGGTCAGGAAAACCGGCGGACGGCTACGGCTGGCCGCCAACCGGATGGTCCGGGCACCGGCCGCCGTGGCGGCCTCCAGGGTCATCGGCGGGTACGCCGGCGGGTAGTCCGTGCCCAGCACCCGGTGCTGCGCCGGCAGCCCCACCGCGCCCGCGACCAGACCGTGCGGCGTCGGCGCGCTGCGCGCCCAGAGCGCCACGTGCACCGCCCAGTCCGAGCGGCCCTCCTCGGCGAACTCGCGGGTGCCGTCCAGCGGATCGATGATCCACACCCGGTCCGCGTTCAGCCGGGACACCGCGTCGCTGCTCACCTCGGCCGTCCAGGCCAGCCGGGAACCCTCGTCCTCCTCCGACAGCACCGCGTCGGCCGGCCGCCACTTCGCCAGCTCGGTACGGATCAGGTCGTGCGAGACCTTGTCCCCGGCCGACTTCAGCGCCCCCGCGTCGGCGAAGCCCAGCTCCGCGCGCAGGCCCATCAGCGCCTGCCCGGCCCGCGCCGCCAACCACCGGGCGAACGCGCCGTCGATCATCGGAGGACTGCCCATGGTGTTCCCGCTCCCGTCGCCCGCCTTCGCACACGTCAGAAAGGCGCAGACTACCGGCCCGGACCCGCCCGGCCCGGCAGGCCCCGCCCGGCGGCTCAGGCCCCGTGGTAGAGGTTCTGCGTCGGCTCCACGCCCTTGGTGACCACCGACTCCACCACATCCGCGGCCCGGTCCACCAGGAACTCCAGCTCCTTGCGCTCGGTCGAGGAGAAGTCCGACAGCACGTAGTCCGCCGGGTCCTGCCGGCCCGGCGGCCGGCCGATGCCGAACCGCACCCGCACGTAGTCCTTGGTGCCCAGCGACTTCGACATCGAACGCAGGCCGTTGTGGCCGCCCTCGCCGCCGCCGCACTTCACCCGCAGCTGGCCGTACGGGATGTCCAGCTCGTCGTGCACCGCGATCACCCGGCCCGGCGGGATCTTGTGGAACTGGGCCAGCGCGACCACCGGGCCACCGGAGAGGTTCATGTAGGTCAGCGGCTTCAACAGCACCAGCTTCGGGCCACCGAAACCCAGCCGCCCCTCGGCCACCTCGGCCATCGCCCGCTTGTGCCGACCGAACTTACCGCCCAGCCGGCCGGCCAGCAGCTCGGCCACCATGAAGCCGACGTTGTGCCGGTTGCCCGCGTACTCCCGACCGGGGTTGCCCAGGCCGACCACCAGCCACGGCCCCGCCTCGTCCGTCACGCCACGTCCCTTCCGCTCTCCGCCACGACCCGTCTCCGATACGCCGACAGGCGCCCCCGGAAACCGGGGACGCCTGTCGCACAGCCTGCGGGCCGATCAGGCCTCGGTCTTCGGCTCCTCGGCAGCCGGCTCGCCCTCGGCCGGAGCGCCCTCCGGAGCCTCGGCGGTCTCCTCGCCGACCTCGGCCTCGGCCTCCTCCTCGGCGACCTCGACCTCGGGGAGGGTGGCCTCGAGCTGCTCGGCGGTCGGAGCGGCGGTCACCGAGGCGACCGGCAGCTCGGCGTCCGCGGCCAGCTCGACACCGGCCGGCAGCGTCACGTCGGCGGCGGTGATCTGGGTGCCGGCCTCGGCGCCATCGATCGACGCCTCCAGGTGGTCCGGCACCTTGGTGGCGTCGGCGGTCACCGAGAGGGTGTCGTGGTCGTGCACGATCAGGGTGTCCTGCGCGGCCTCACCGACCAGCTGGACCGGCACCTCGACGGTGACCTTCTCGCCGCGGCGGACCAGCAGCAGGTCCACGTGCTCGAAGGTGTCCTTGATCGGGTCACGCTGGATCGCCTTCGGCAGCGCCAGCACCTGGGTGCCGTCGCTCACCTCGATCGCGAAGAGCTGGTTCGCACCGCCCTTGCGGATCGCGGCGGCGAACTCACGCGCCGGGAGCGCGATGTGCTTGGGCTTCTCGCCGTGGCCGTACAGCACGGCGGGCACCTTGCCGGCCCGGCGGGTACGACGGGCACCACCCTTGCCGAACTCGGTACGGGGCTCGGCGCTGATCTTTACCTCGGACACGGGGAAACTCCTGATGCTTCGCTGCGGCGGCTTGTCGTCTGGCGGTGCTGGGCGAGGGGCTCGCTGGGGCTCAAGGTCATGAACGACCGCCCGGAGCACCGCGTCGATGACGGCGCCTCCGTGCGGTGCTTTTCAGCAGCCCGCCGGGCACCCTCGCCGTGGCAACCGCACCAGTCTACCCGAGCGATTTCCGAGCTATCCGGCAGTCCCCACAACACCGCCGCCGACACCTGGCAGGGCCGACTTTCCCACCGGCGGCGACCGTCCCGGACGGCCACCGCCGGCAGGCGCCGGAACTCAGCTCAGGCCACCGAAGAGGGTGGTCACCGAGCCGTCGTCGAAGACCTCCCGGATCGCCCGGGCCAGCAGCGGGGCGATCGACAGCACGGTCAGCTTGTCGAGCTGCTTCTCCGGCGGCAGCGGCAGCGTGTTGGTCACCACGACCTCGCTGATCGGGCTGTTCTTCAGCCGCTCGGTGGCCGGGTCGGAGAGCAGCGCGTGGGTCGAGGCCACCACGATCTCCGCCGCACCCGACTCCTTGAGGATGTCGGCGGCCTTGGTGATCGTGCCACCGGTGTCGATCATGTCGTCGACGATCAGGCAGACCCGGCCCTCGACCTCGCCGACCACCCGGTTCGCCACCACCTGGTTCGGCTTCAGCGGATCGCGCGTCTTGTGGATGAAGGCCAGCGGGCAGCCACCCAGCCGGTCCGTCCACCGCTCGGCCACCCGCACCCGGCCCGAGTCCGGCGCCACCACCGTCATCGGCCGGCCCGCGTACTTGTGCTCCACGTACTCGGCCAGCACGTCCATGGCGAACAGGTGGTCCACCGGGCCGTCGAAGAAGCCCTGGATCTGCGCGGTGTGCAGGTCCACGGTCAGGATCCGGTTCGCCCCCGCGGTCTTCAGCAGGTCGGCCACCAGCCGGGCCGAGATCGGCTCCCGGCCGCGGTGCTTCTTGTCCTGCCGCGAGTAGGGGTAGAACGGCAGGACCACGGTGATCCGCTTGGCCGAACCTCGCTTCAGCGCGTCGACCATGATCAGGGTCTCCATGACCCAGGTGTTGACCCCGTGCGTCACGGACTGCACCACGAAGGCGTCCGAACCGCGTACCGAGTCCTTGAAGCGTACGAAGATCTCACCGTTGGCGAAATCGTACGAGTCGGAGGGCGTCGGCGCGACGCCGAGCACCTCACCGATCTCCTTGGCCAGCTCCGGAAAACCCCGTCCGGAGAAGAGCATCAGGCTCTTGCGGTTTTCGGCGACGATGCTGCCCATGGGCCCGTCTGCTCCCGTATGTCGGTGGTTCCCGGCGGCGGTGAGCCGGGGACTATTCGGTTGCAGTATCCCCCGCGTTCACCGGTCCTCCCACGGTCTCCGGCACCCCGTGGATTCAGTCACCTTCGCTTGCGGCTCCGGTGGAGTCCGACGCACCCTCGCGGGCCCGCTGCGCCGCCTCCGCGGCCGCCGTGCCGGACCGCTTGCGCAGCACCCAGCCCTCGACGTTGCGCTGCTGGCCCCGGGCCACCGCCATGGCGCCCGCCGGCACATCCGAGATGATCACCGAGCCGGCCGCCGTGTACGCGCCGTCGCCCACCCGCACCGGCGCCACGAACATGTTGTCCGCCCCGGTACGCGCGTGGCTGCCGATCGTGGTGTGGTGCTTCTTCACCCCGTCGTAGTTGACGAACACCGTCGCCGCGCCGATGTTGCTGTGCTCGCCGATCGTCGCGTCCCCCACGTACGACAGGTGCGGCACCTTCGAGCCCTCGCCGATCTCGGCCTTCTTCGTCTCCACGAACGTGCCGACCTTCGCCTTGCGGCCCAGCCGCGACTCCGGCCGCAGGTACGCGTACGGCCCCACGCTCGCCTCCGGGCCCACCTCGGCGCCCACCGCGTGGCTGCGCACCACGCTCGCGCCCGCGCCGACCGTGGTGTCCACCAGCGTGGTGTCCGGGCCGACCAGCGCGCCCGCGCCGACCAGCGTCGCGCCCTGGAGCTGGGTGTTCTGGTCGATCACCGCGTCCCGCTCGACGGTCACCGTCACGTCGATCCAGGTGGTGTGCGGGTCCAGGATGCTCACCCCGGTGCGCATCCAGCCCTCGTTCACCCGGTCCCGCAGCAGCCGGCGCAGCGCGGCCAGCTCGACCCGGTCGTTGCAGCCCAGCGTCTCCACGTGGTCGGCGGCGCAGTGCACCGCCACCGGCTCCCCCGCGTCCCGGAGCAGGCCGAAGACGTCGGTCAGGTACTCCTCGCCCTGGTCGTTGTCGGTGGAGAGCTTGCCCAGCGCGTCCCGCAGCCGGGCCACGTCGAACGCGTAGATGCCCGCGTTGATCTCCCGCAGCGCGCGCTGCTCCGGGGTGGCGTCGCGCTCCTCGACGATCTGCTCCAGCCGCCCCTGCGCGTCCCGCACGATCCGGCCCAGGCCGGTCGGGTCGGGCACCTCGGCGGCCAGCACGGTCGCCGCCGCGCCGGCGCCCTCGTGCGCCTCGACCAGCGCCGTCACGGTCTCCGGCCGCAGCAGCGGCACGTCCCCGTTGATCACCACGACCGTGCCGGCGGTCTCCGGGACCTCGTCCAGCGCGATCCGGACCGCGTGCCCGGTGCCGAGCTGCCGCTCCTGGAGCACCGGGGCGGCCGCCGGGGCGACCTCGGCCAGGTGCGCGCGCACCTGGTCGGCGCCGTGGCCGACCACGACCACCGTGCGGTCCGCGCCGAGCGGCGCGGCCGCGGCCAGCACGTGACCGAGCAGGGTACGACCGAGCAGCGGGTGCAGCACCTTGGGCAGGGCCGACTTCATCCGCTTGCCCTCACCGGCGGCGAGCACGACAACGGTGCGGAGGCGGGGCTGGGGCACGACGTGGCTCCCGTCGGGACGGCGACAGTCTCGCGGCCATGCTAACCACGCGGCTCGCTGCAATTCGCATCCGGCCACACAAATGCCGTCATCACGCGTGCGAATCGACGGTGAGCTGGGGTGCCTGGATTCGAACCAGGAGCTCAAGGCTCCAAAGGCCTGCGGGTTGCCGTTACCCCACACCCCATCGCCGCGTCAAGACCTACGGCCCGTCAATTCGGGTCCGCGTATCGTCCGCGATCCGGAACAGCTCGGCGATCATACCTTCGATCCGCCAGTAGAGCGCGCGGCTACGGGGCACGGTGATCACCAGACAGCCGTGGTAGTCGTCGCCGGTGCTCCGGCGCACCGTGGTGGGGTTGTGTCGTTTGAGCACCGACCGACGGAACCGGTCCGTTGGCAGTCGGAGCCGGTCCGCCCACCACTGGACCGCCGCCTCCGCATCGGCCGACTCATGGATGCTCACCCGGTAGGTCGGCACCGTCGGGTCGACGCCGCACACCTCGAGGAACCGGAGGAAGAGCGCCAGCAGGCCGGGGTCGCTGTTGACGAACTGCACCGTCACGGCCCGGCGCCACGGCTTCGACTTCGCCCCCTCGCACCAGTAGATCGCCGCGCCCAGCATCAGCAGGTCCCGCTCGTCGAGCGCGCCGACCGCACCGGCGGCTCGCTCGTGTTCGGCCGCCTGGGCCGCGTCCCGCGCCTCCCGGTACGCGTCCCACCGCGCGTCCGTCATCACCTTCGAATGCGCCCGGCGCCGCTCGGCCGTCGCCTCGTCGGGATTCAACGGCAGGTGCCGCACCCACTGGTACGCCGTCGACTTCGCGACGCCGAGCTGCTCGGCGATCTCGTACGCCGCGCAGCAGCGCGTACGCCCGGTCGCGACCGATGCCCAGGCGCGCCCGGATCTGCTCGACGGAGAGCTGTTCCTCGACGCGCAGGCGACGCGCCTCGGCGGCGAGTGAATCGGTCATGGTGAGCAGGTTAGGACGGGCGTACGACAGGTCCGTCCATCGACGGAGCGACGTGTCCGCTGCGATCTCCCCCGCTCCTGGTTACGGTGACGTAGGCGTAGCCCGTACCACTGGGAGGTGCCATGTCGACCACCCTGACCGGCCCGGACAGCGGGCCGAAGCCGCTGACCCAGGGCCACCAGTCCCCCGGCATCCTGATCGCCCTCTGGGCCTTCGTGGTCGTCCCGTTCCTCGCGCTGCTGGCCGCCGTGCCGGTGGCCTGGGGCGGCTGGCTGGGCTGGACCGACCTGCTGGTGGCCGGGTTCTGGTATGTGCTGTCCGGCCTCGGCATCACCGTCGGCTACCACCGCTACTTCACCCACGGCTCGTTCAAGGCGAAACCCTGGCTGCGGGCCGCCCTGGCGGTGGCGGGTTCGTTCGCCGTGCAGGGCGAGATCATCCAGTGGGTGGCCGACCACCGGCGGCACCACGCCTTTTCCGACCAGGAGGGCGACCCGCACTCGCCGTGGCGGTTCGGGGAGAGCATCGGCGGCCTGACCAAGGGGCTGTTCCACGCGCACGTCGGCTGGCTGTTCAACCGGGAGCTGTCGAACCGGGAGCGGTTCGCCCCGGACCTGCTCGCCGATCCGATCACCCGCCGCGTCGACCGGCTCTTCCCGGCGCTGGTGGTGGTCTCGGTGCTGGGGCCGGCGGCGATGGGCGGGCTGCTCACCGGGTCGTGGCAGGGCGCGCTGACCGCGTTCTTCTGGGGCGGGCTGGTCCGGATCGCGCTGCTGCACCACGTCACCTGGTCGATCAACTCGGTCTGCCACGTCTACGGCGAGCGCCCGTTCGCGGTGCGGCAGGGCGACCGGGCGTCGAACTTCTGGCCGCTGGCGTTGCTGTCGTTCGGGGAGAGTTGGCACAACCTGCACCACGCCGAGCCGACCAGCGCGCGGCACGGGGTGCTGCGCGGGCAGGTCGATCCGTCGGCGCGGGTGATCTGGCTGCTGGAGAAGGCCGGCGCGGCCTGGTCGGTGCGGTGGCCGAAACCGGAGCGGATCACGGCGAAACTGGTGGAGCCGGGGCGGGTGCGTGGCCGGCCGGCGCGGTAACCGGTCGATGGGCGCGGGGCGGGTTTGGCAGGATGGGCCGGGTGACCGACGTTCCCGGCAGCGACGCCAGCACCGCCCGCCGGCGGGCCGTCCCGGCGGCGAAGCCCTCCCGGGTACGGATGTCCGCGACCCAGCGGCGCGAGCAGTTGATCTCGATCGCCCGGCAGATCTTCGCCGAGCGCGGGTTCGACGCCACCTCGATCGAGGAGGTGGCGGCCCGGGCGAAGGTCTCCAAGCCGGTGGTCTACGAGCACTTCGGCGGCAAGGAGGGGCTCTACGCGGTGGTGGTGGACCGGGAGGTCCGCTCGCTGCTGGACCGCATCACCACGGCGTTGACGGCGGGGCATCCGCGGGAGTTGCTGGAGCAGGCGGCGTTGACCCTGCTGACGTACATCGAGGAGGAGACCAGCGGGTTCCGGGTGCTGGTCCGGGAGTCGCCGCTGATGTCGGCGACGGGGAACTTCAGCAGCGTGATGAACGACGTGGCGCACCAGGTGGAGCACATTCTGGGCGCCGAGTTCTCCAGCCGGGGCTACGACCCGAAGCTGGCCGAGCTCTATTCGCAGGCGCTGGTGGGCATGGTGGCGTTGACCGGGCGCTGGTGGTTGGAGGTGCGCAAGCCGCGGAAGGAGACGGTGGCGGCGCACCTGGTGAACCTGGCGTGGAACGGGCTGTCGCACCTGGAGGCGAAGCCGGGTCTGATCACGGTGCGCAAGCGGGGTTGAGCCGGGCTCAGCGCTGGGCCTCGGCGATGGGGTGCTTGCGGCGGCGCCGTTCCTCGGCGGCGTGCTCGTCGGTGCCGACCTTGTCGTAGAGGCCGGTGGCCAGCAGGATCAGCCCGAACACCAGCGAGACGAGGACGGTGGACATCGAGAAGTTGAGGAAGTTCGCCGAGGTCTGCAGCACGGACATCATGAGGATGGCGGTGACCAGGAAGACCGCCCCGGCGGTCAGGTTCATGTAGTGGCCGAGGTTGCCGCGGCGGGACGCGCCGATCAGCAGGAAGGCGCCGAAGACCACGGAGACCAGGGAGAACGCCAGGTTGGTGCGGAGGCCGAGGGCCGTGTTGCTCTCCCGGCTGAAGAGGCCGTCGCCCCAGGTCTGGAAGACCCCCCAGACGCCGAAGACCAGGATGTAGAGGCCGATGAGCCCGGACAGCACCCGGTAGAGCGGCCGTGCGGGGTGGTTCACCGGGATGTGCGCCATGGGGAGCCTCCAGCTGACTGATTTGGCGCAATTGTCCCCCGCGCCGCCCGCTCCCGTCCCCGGAAAACGCCGAAGGCCCGGCGGGACGCCGGGCCTTCGGGGATGCTGCGGGTCAGAGCACCAGGCGGGCCTTCTGCCAGGCCTCGTGCTCCTCGTCGCTGCCGACCTTGCCGTACATGCCGACCATCAGGAGCACCAGGGAGAGGGTGAGCACCACGATGTCGGTCATGATCGAGAAGTTGAAGATGTTGGCGTCGGTGTGCAGGAACGCCAGCTCGGCCAGGCCCAGGACCATCAGGACGTAGGCCAGCCACTGGTTGATCGCCACATCGAGGTTGCGGCCGATCGCGGTGCCGACCAGGATCGCGGCGCCGAGCAGGATCGCCAGCATCGAGAAGCCGAGGTTGGTGCCCTGGCCGAGGACCTTGGTGTCGTCCTGGGCGAGGACGTCGTTGCCGGCGCTGGCGATGATGCCGAGCACGCCGAAGACGACGAAGTACAGACCAACGAGCCCGCCGATCGCCCGGTAGACAGGCCGCGCGGGGTGGTTGACGGGGGTGTGGGCCATCTGTGCGTCTCCAAGACCGAACGGAAGAGGGGTCGCCTGCGATTGTCCCGTACGCCCGTCAGTGACGCCGCACACCCCCCACCCCGGGCCGGGGTCAGCCGGCCGGCAGCTCCTCGGCGAGGGCCAGCCAGGCCTCCTCGGTGCGGTCCCGCTCGGCCCGGACCTCCTTGAGCTGGGCGTCCAGCTCGGCGACCTTCGCGTAGTCGGTGGCGTTCGCGGCGAGCTGCTCGTGCAGCGTCGCCTCCTTCTGCTCGAGCTTGGCGATCTGCCGCTCCAGCCGGCTGAGTTCCTTCTTCGCGGTGCGTGCCTCGGCGGCGGACAGGCCCTCGCGGCCCGGGGCGGCCGTGGCCGGGGTGAGGTCGGCGGGCGCCGGGCCGCCGCCCGCCGCGGCGCGGGCCAGGTACTCGTCGACCCCGCCGGGCAGGTGCACGAGCCGGCCGTCGCCGAACATCCCGTACGCGACGTCGGTGACCCGCTCGATCAGGTAGCGGTCGTGGCTGGCCACCACGATCGTGCCGGGCCAGGAGTCGAGCAGGTCCTCGAGCGCGGCGAGGGTGTCGGTGTCCAGGTCGTTGGTGGGCTCGTCGAGGAGAAGCACGTTGGGCTCGCCGGCGAGCAGCCGCAGCATCTGGAGCCGGCGGCGCTCGCCGCCGGAGAGGTCGCTGACCGGAGTCCAGAGCCGCCGGTCGTCGAAGCCGAACACCTCGGCGAGTTGGGCCGCGCTGATCTCCCGGTCGCCGAACTGGACCCGCCGGGCCACCTCCTCGACGGCTTCGAGGACGCGCAGGTGGCCGGGGAGCTCGGCGAGTTCCTGGGAGAGGAACGCGGGGCGCACGGTCTGCCCGGCGGCGAACCGCCCGCCGTCGGGCCGGGTCACCCCGGCGAGCATCCGCAGCAGGGTGGTCTTGCCGGCGCCGTTGCGGCCGAGCACGGCGACCCGGTCGCCGGGGCCGACCTGCCAGGTGACGTCGTGCAGGATCTCCTTCGGGCCGGCGTGCAGGGTGACCTGGTCGAGGTCGTACACCTGCTTGCCGAGCCGGGCGGTGGCGAGCCGTTGCAGCGACATGGTGTCGCGCGGCTCGGGCACGTCGGCGATCAACGCGTTGGCGGCGTCGATCCGGAACTTCGGCTTGGAGGTGCGGGCCGGCGCGCCCCGGCGCAGCCAGGCGATCTCCTTGCGGAGCAGGTTCTGCCGGCGGGCCTCGGTGGCGGCGGCGACCCGCTGCCGTTCGACCCGGGCCAGGGTCCAGGCGGCGAAGCCGCCCTCGTAGGCCCGGACGGTCTGGTCGGCGACCTCCCAGGTCGTGGTGCAGACGGCGTCGAGGAACCAGCGGTCGTGGGTGACCACGACGAGCGCGCCCTTGCGGGTGACGAGGTGCCGGGCCAGCCAGTCGACGCCGCCGACGTCGAGGTGGTTGGTGGGCTCGTCGAGGATGAGCAGGTCGGCGTCGCGGACCAGCAGGGCAGCCAGCGCGACGCGGCGGCGCTCGCCGCCGGACATGGTCCCGACCGGCGCGTCGAGGCCGAGGTGGGGCATGCCGAGGCCGTCGAGGATGGCCCGGACGCCGGCGTCGCCGGCCCACTCGTGCTCGGCGCCCATGCTCTCGCCGAGCCAGGCGGTGCCGAGCACCACGTCCCGGACGGTGGCCTCGGGGGCGAGGTCCAGGGACTGCGGCAGCCAGGAGACCCGCAGGTCACGGCGGTGGGTGACACGGCCGTCGTCGGGCTCCTCCTGCTTGGTGAGAAGGCGCAGCAGGGTGGACTTGCCGGCGCCGTTGAGGCCGACCACGCCGACCCGGTCGGCGTCG
Source organism: Micromonospora sp. NPDC004540 (assembly GCF_040610095.1). Taxonomy (NCBI): domain Bacteria; kingdom Bacillati; phylum Actinomycetota; class Actinomycetes; order Micromonosporales; family Micromonosporaceae; genus Micromonospora; species Micromonospora sp. NPDC004540. The sequence goes on along the minus strand of NZ_JBEXLR010000003.1, from coordinate 86,203 downwards.
TCGAGGCCGAGCGAGACGTCGGTGAGCAGCGGCCCGGCGGCGCCGTACCCCTTGGACACCCGGTCCAGGTTGACGATGTTGGCCACTAACCCACCTTTCATGATCAAGGCGTCCCGGTGCCGGCCGGCACCTCGGGACGCCTGGCCCCTCAGGGTACGCGGGGACCCGGGCACGCCCGGCGGGCGTCGAGCCCCGATGAGGGTCAACCGCCCTCGCCGCCCGATTTGTTCCACCCGGGCGGCGGGGGCGGCTCAGACGATGCGGGCGCCGGCGACCGGGCCGTGCGCGACCCGGGCCTCCCGGCAGACGCCGGCGGCTTCCAGGTCGGCGGCGATCCGCCCGGCGTGCGCCGCGTCGGCGGCGAGGAAGACACAGGTCGGCCCGGAGCCGGAGACGAGGCCGGCGAGCGCCCCGGCCGCCTCCCCCGCCTTGAGCGTCTCGCCCAGCGACGGGCGCATGGTCAGCGCGGCGTCCTGGAGGTCGTTGCCGAGGGTGGCGGCGAGCACCCGCGGGTCGCGCTGGCGCAGCGCGCCGAACAGCGCGTCGGTGCTGCCCAGCGGCTCGCCCGCGGTGCCGGCGTCGCGGAGCCGGTCCAGCTCCCGGTAGGCGGCCGGGGTGGAGAGGCCGCCATCGGCGACGGCCACCACCCAGTGCCAGGAGGTGGGGCGGGCCAGCACCGGGCTGACCGCCTCGCCCCGGCCGGTGCCCAGCGCGGTGCCGCCGTGGATCAGGAACGGCACGTCGGAGCCGAGGTCGGCGGCGATCCCGGCCAGTTCGTCGCGGGACAGCCCGGTGCCCCAGAGCGCGTCGCAGGCGACCAGCGCGGCGGCCGCGTCGGCGCTCCCGCCGGCCAGCCCGCCCGCCAGCGGGATCTGCTTGCGCAGGTGCAGCCGGGCGTGCGGCAGGACGCCCGCGTAGCCGGCGAGGGCGTGGGCGGCCCGGATCACCAGGTTGGAGTCGTCCAGGGCCAGCTCGCCGGCGCCCTCGCCCTCCATGGTGAGGGTCAGCGTGTCGCCCCGGCGGGCGGTCAGCTCGTCGTAGATGGAGATCGCGTGGTAGACGGTGTTCAGCTCGTGGTAGCCGTCCCGGCGCAGCGGGCCCACCCCGAGGTGCAGGTTGACCTTGGCCGGCACCCGCACCTTCACCGGGCCGCTGGCCCCGCGCCGCTGCCCGTCCTCGTCGTCCGGTCGCCAGGCCTCGGTCACGGGGCGATGTCCCGCGGGCGCAGGCGGATGTCGAACGGCTTCTGCACGGTCAGCTCCTCGGCGGGGTCGGCAACGGCGCCAGCCTACTGGGCGGCGGCGGGGGCGGCCGGGGCCGACGCGGCGATGGCGGCGAACTGCTCCACGGTCAGTGACTCGCCGCGTGCGCCGGGGTCGACGCCGGCGGCGGTGAGCGCCGCGGCGGCCCGGTCCGCGCCACCGGCCCAGCCCGCGAGGGCGGCGCGCAGGGTCTTGCGGCGCTGCGCGAACGCCGCGTCGACCACCGCGAAGACGGCCTCCCGCGGTACGTCGGCGCGGGGCGGCTCCCGCCGGGTGAAGGCGACCAGGCCGGAGTCGACGTTCGGCACCGGCCAGAAGACGTTCGGCGGGACCTTGCCGGCGGCCCGGGAGCGGGCGTACCAGGCGAGCTTGACCGACGGGATGCCGTACACCTTGGAGCCGGGACCGGCGACCAGCCGGTCGGCGACCTCCTTCTGCACCATCACGAGGCCGTGGCGCAGGGTGGGCAGCTCGGCGAGCAGGTGCAGCACCACCGGCACGGCCACGTTGTACGGCAGGTTCGCCACCAGCGCGGTCGGCGCCGGGTCGGCCAGCTCGGCGGCGGTGACCCGCAGCGCGTCGGCGGGGTGCACGGTGAGCCGGGCGGCGTCCGGGCCGGCGAACCGGGCGGCGGTCTCCGGCAGCGCGGCGGCCAGGGCGGGGTCGAGTTCCACGGCGTGCACGTGCGCGGCCACCGGGAGCAGGGCCAGGGTGAGCGAGCCGAGCCCGGGGCCGACCTCCAGCGCCACGTCGTCCGGGGCGAGCCCGGCGGTGGTGACGATCCGGCGGACCGTGTTCGGGTCGTGCACGAAGTTCTGGCCGAGCTTCTTGGTCGGCGTCACGCCGAGCCGGGCGGCGAGTTCCCGGATCTCCGCCGGGCCGAGGAGACCGGTCACGCCGGGCATCCTTTCACCACGGCCCGAACGCGCGTTCGCCGGTCGCGGAGATGGCCGCGCACAGCCCGTCGAGGTCGGCCCCGGTGGTCTCGGCCAGGAACCGCACGGTCAGCGGGATCAGGTACGAGGCGTTCGGCCGCCCCCGGTGCGGCATCGGGGTCAGGTAGGGCGCGTCGGTCTCCACCAGCAGCTGCCCGGGCGGGGTGACCGCGGCGGCCTCGCGGAGCGCCGTGGCGCTGCCGAAGGTGACCGTGCCGGCGAAGCTGAGCAGGTAACCACGGCGGACGCACTCGCGGGCGAAGTCGGCGTCGCCGGAGAAGCAGTGCAGCACCACGGTGTCCGGGGCGCCCTCGTCGTCGAGGATCCGCAGCACGTCGGCGTGCGCGTCCCGGTCGTGGATGACCAGCGCCTTGCCGTACCGCTTGGCGATGGCGATGTGCGCCCGGAAGCTCTCCTCCTGCGCGGCCCGCCCCTCGTCGCCGGTGCGGAAGAAGTCCATCCCGGTCTCGCCGATGCCCCGGACCCGGTCCCGGCCGGCGAGCGCCTCGATCTCGCGCAGCGCCTCGTCCAGGTCGGCCAGGCGGGGCGCCTCGTTGGGGTGCAGCGCCACGGTGGCCAGCACCGCGGCGTAGCGCTCGGCGACGTCGGCGCCCCACCGGGACGACTCGACGTCCACGCCGACCTGCACCAACCGGTCCACGCCGACGCCGGCGGCCACCGCGATCGCGGCCGCCACCGGGTCGTCGGCGGGCCCGGCTGAGCCGCTGTTCGCTCGCGACTGCGGGGCTCGCAACCCCGGCTCGCTCCTCGCGCTTCGCAGGGGCACGCCGTATTCGCTGACGGTGATGTCGAGGTGGGTGTGGCTGTCCAGCACGGGCACCGCCAGCGCCTCCGGGGCGGGCGGGAACTCGCCGGCCCTTCGGGCCGCGCGCTGCTTGCGGGTTTCGGTCTGCTCGCTCATCGCGGCCAGCATCACACACCGCCACCGGCCGGCGTTTCCGGACCGCCACCGACTGTTCACGTGGACAACATCTGTCGCGCCTACGGTCCGGGGCGTGACCGTCACTCCCCAGGCCAGCGGCACCGCCCACGAGCGGACCGGGCTGCGCGTGACGTACGACGGCCGCGTCCACCCGGCGGAGGAGATCGCCCGGGGCGCGGCGTACGAGCTGTTCAGCGCCGAGGAGGCGCCCGGCTTCGAGTGGGCGCCCCGGCCCGGGGTGGCGTACCCGTGGCGGCGGTTCGTGCACGTCACCGAGGTGAGCGCGGTGCACGGGGCGGCCGAGCCGACCGAGGACCTCGACCCGCCGCTGCTGATGCCGCTGCACCGGGAGCACGGCTGGGCGTACCTGCACCAGCTCAGTCAGCAGCCGGGCGCGGCCGGGGACCCGACCCTCGCGGCGGTGCGCGGCTCGGCGCTGATCCGGCCGGGCACCCGGATGGTGAAGGTGCTCTCCGCCCGCCAGCTCGCCGGCTACGTGCGGGGCTGGCTGCCGCACGGCTTCTGCCACCGGGAACACGACGTGGCGCACCTGCGCACCCCGGCGGGGATGGCGGTGCTGCGCGGCGACTCCGAGGGCGGCGACGTGGCGTACGCGCTGCGCTGGCGCGCCACCGACCCGGCCGACTACGACGTGCCGGTCGGCCCGGCGCACCAGGGGCTGACCGCGCTGCCGCCACGGGACCGGCTCGGGCCGCCGGTGCTGGGCACCGGCTTCGTGCCGAGCAACGCCCAGCTCATCCCCGAGTTCGTCACCCGCGACTTCGCCGACCTGCCGATGCCGGCGAACGCCACCCTGCTCGCCTACCCGGCGGAGGGGGTGGAGGTGGTGCTCTACACCTACCAGGCGGAGCAGCGGGGCTGGCTGCGCATGGTCGGCCCGCAGTGGCGGCACCTGCTCGCCGCGGTGCCGGGCCTCTCCCCCGACCAGGAGTACGTGCCGACCGGCGACGCGCCCCGCTCCACCCAGCTCGTCGGCGGCTACGGCGGCGCCGAGTACGAGGCGGTGGCCGACCAGCCCGGCGGGTTCCGGGTGCTGGCCATGACCCGGGCGGCCCGCTACCCGGTGGACTCGGCGGCCCGCCGGCTGCGCTACGCCACCTGGCGCGGGGTGCCCTGCCTGGTGCTCCGGGAGGAGGCGGGCTGGCTGCGACTGCGGCTGTGCCACCCGGACCCGGACGCGGTGACCACGACCGGGGCGCAGTGCCACGAGCGGGGCGTCTACGAGACCTGGGCGCCGGGCGCCGAACTGACCGACGACCGGGTGGTGGACCTGCCGTACCCGACGGCATAACCGGGGCCGGGTCGGGAAAGCGCGGGCGACCCACACGCACGCGAGGAAAGAGCCCGACATGCCTTTCGTCACCGTCGGTACGGAGAATTCCGCACCCATCGACCTCTACTACGAGGATCACGGCTCCGGCCAGCCGATCGTCCTGATCCACGGCTTCCCGTTCAACGGGGCGACCTGGGAGAAGATGGCCAATCCGCTGCTGGCGGCCGGCTACCGGGTGATCACGTACGACCGGCGCGGATTCGGCAACTCCGCCCAACCGGCGTTCGGCTACGACTACAACACGTTCGCGGCCGACCTCGACGTGCTGATGACCGAGCTGGACCTGCGCAACGCGATCCTGATCGGGCACTCGATGGGCACCGGCGAGGTGACCCGCTACCTCGGCGCGTACGGGTCGGACCGGGTGGACCGGGCGGTGATGATGGCCCCGTTGGCGCCGTTCCTGCTGAAGACGTCCGACAATCCGGAAGGGGTCGACCAGAGCCTGTTCGACGGGTTCAAGGCGGCGATCATCCAGGACCGGTTCGCCTACCTGACGCAGTTCTGCAACGCTTTCTTCAACTACAGCGAGACCAAGGGCAAATGGGTGAGCGAGGAGGCGTACCGGGCGCACTGGGAGATCGGCGCCCGGGCATCGGCGAAGGGCAGCCACGACTCCGTCGACGCCTGGCTCACGGACTTCCGGGGCGACCTGCCGAACATCAACATCCCCGTGCTGATCATCCAGGGCGACAAGGACAACGTGCTGCCGTACCCCGCCACGGGCCAGCGGTTGCAGCACATGCTGTCCAATTGCCAGATGGTCACCCTGAAGGGGGCGCCGCACGGCACGCCGTGGACACACCCGACCGAGGTCAACAAGGCGATCATGGAGTTCATCGGCGCGCCGCAGATGGCCCGCGCCTGAGCCACCGACGACGACGGCCCCGGGGAGAACCCGGGGCCGCGGTCGTGCGTCGGTCGGCTCAGCCGGCCAGCCGGGCCAGCTCCTCGTCGACGATCGACGGGTCGAGCTTGCGGAACACCGGCTTGGGCGCCGCGAGCGGCCGGCCCACCTCCAGGGGTACGGACTCCCAGCGCGCCCCGACCGTGTAGTCACCGGTCAGCACCGGGTACGCCGGCCCGCCGTCGAGGTCCTCGACCTCCTCGATCACCGGCATCGGGGCGTGCACCCCGGTGCCGCCGAGCAGCTCGTGGATCTTCTGCGCGGAGTGCGGCAGGAACGGCGTGAGCAACGTGTTGGCGTCGTTGACCACCTGGAGGGCGACGTGCAGGATGGTGCCCATCCGGGGCTTGTCGTCCTCGCCCTTGAGCTTCCAGGGCGCCTGCTCGGACAGGTACCTGTTGGCCTCGGCGACGACCTTCATGGCCTCGCCGATGGCCTGCTTCTGCCGGTGCCGGGCGATCAGGTCACCGACGATGGCGAAACCCGCCCGGGCGGTGTCGAGCAGCGCCCGGTCGGCCTCGGTGAGCCCGGCCGGGTCGACCGGCGGGATCGCGCCGAAGTTCTTCGCTGCCATCGAGACGGACCGGTTGACCAGGTTGCCCCAGCCGGCGACCAGCTCGTCGTTGTTGCGGCGGAGGAACTCGGCCCAGGTGAAGTCGGTGTCGTTGCTCTCCGGGCCGGCCACCGCGATGAAGTAGCGCAGCGCGTCGGCGTCGTAGCGCTCCAGGAAGTCGCGGACGTAGATGACCACCTTGCGGGAGGAGGAGAACTTGCGCCCCTCCATGGTCAGGTATTCGCTGGAGACCACCTCGGTGGGCAGGTTGAGCCGGCCCAGCCGGCCCGGCTCGCCGTCCCGGGCGCCCTCGCCGGAGTAGCCGCCGAGCAGCGCCGGCCAGATCACCGAGTGGAAGACGATGTTGTCCTTGCCCATGAAGTAGTAGCCGCGGGCGTCCTTGCCCTCGCCGTCGGCGGACCACCACCTGCGCCACGCCTCGGGGTCGCCGGTGCGGCGGGCCCACTCGATGGAGGCGGACAGGTAGCCGATGACCGCGTCGAACCAGACGTAGATCCGCTTGTCGGGCCGGTCGCGCCAGCCGTCGAGCGGGATCGGCACGCCCCACTCCAGGTCGCGGGTGATGGCCCGGGGCTGGAGGTCGTCGAGCAGGTTGCGCGAGAACCGCAGCACGTTGGGGCGCCAGCCCTCCCGGCCGTCCAGCCACTGCCGCAGCGCGTCGGCCAGGGCGGGCAGGTCGAGGAAGAAGTGCTCGGTCTCCACGAACTCCGGCGTCTCGCCGTTGATCTTCGACTTGGGGTTGATCAGGTCGATCGGGTCGAGCTGGTTGCCGCAGTTGTCGCACTGGTCGCCGCGGGCGCTGTCGTAGCCGCAGATCGGGCAGGTGCCCTCGATGTAGCGGTCGGGCAGGGTGCGGCCGGTGGACGGCGAGATCGCCCCGGTGGTGACCTTGGGGACGATGTAGCCGTTGCGGTACAACCCCTCGAACAACTCCTGCACCACCGCGTAGTGGTTGCGGGTGGTGGTCCGGGTGAACAGGTCGTACGACAGCCCCAGCGCCCGCAGGTCCTCGGCGATCACCCGGTTGTACCGGTCGGCCAGCTCACGCGGGGTGACCCCCTCGGCGTCGGCCTGCACCTGGATCGGGGTGCCGTGCTCGTCGGTGCCGGAGACCATGAGCACGTCGTGACCGGCCATCCGCATGTACCGGGCGAAGACGTCGGAGGGAACGCCGAATCCGGATACGTGGCCGATGTGGCGCGGGCCGTTGGCGTAGGGCCAGGCGACCGCGGCGAGAACGTGACTCATGAGCGTCAAGCCTAGTGATTGCCGTGGGGCACCCGCGAACCAATAGGGCGCGTCCCACCAGCCGACCCCGGCTGCACGTCCGATTTGTCGCCGACACGCGGCCGGAGCTGCCCGGTGGGTCCGGCCGGCCGGTGTGAAATGAACGGCGTGACCAGCAGACCAGTGGCGCCCGGGCAGGGCGGACCCTCCTCGGCGCCGGCGGCCGGGGAGGCCGCGCGGCCGATCCCGGCGCGCGGCGCGTCGGTCGCTCCCCAGCCCCGGATGGGCCCGGCGGACCCACCTGTGGAGGTGGAACCGACCACCGGCGCGCCGGTGGACGCCGTCCCGCGCCGGGTGCCGGTCCGGCAGCCGCGCTGGCACCGGCGGTCCGCCCCGGCCGACGGCGGGACCGGCTGGGCGCCGATCGAGGAGGTGCACTGGGACGGCACCCCGCTGCTTGAGGAGCCGCACCGCCCGGCCGCCCGCTGGCCGGGCCGCCGGTCGGCGTCCCGGCGCGACCCGGCCCGCCCCCCGGATCCGGTCACCGGCCTGTCCGTGCTGCTGTCGCTGAGCCTGCTGGCCGCGTTCTTCGCCTGGGTGAGCGCCGGGCCGTTCTGGCTGGCCGTGGGGCACTCCACGAGCGGCACGGCGGTGATCACCGACTGCACCGGCGGCGGCCTGACCCAGCGCTGCCGGGGGCTCTTCCTGGCCGACGACCAGCGGTTCCTGGCGCACGGGGTCCGGGTCAGCGGGGTGCCGGCCGAACGCAACGCCACCGGCTCGGTGCTGCCCGCCCGGATGACCGGGCCGGCCGGCGCCACCGCCTATGCGGACACCGGTGCCGGGCGGCACCTGCGCTGGCTGCTCGGGCTGCTGGTGGTGGCCAGCTGCGCCGCCGCGATCGCCCGGTGGACCGGCGCGACCCGGCTTCCGGATCCCCGGCACCGCCGCTGGGCGGTGGGCATGGCGCTGGCCGGCCCGCTGCTGATCACCGCCGGGTTCCTGGCCTCGGCCTGGTAGCCGCGGTCAGCTGTGCACGACCGTGTAGACCTCGCGGCGGCGCAGCCCGTACTCGATGGCGACCTCGGTGATGGCGTCGCGCCGGGACAGCCCGACCGCCTCCCGTGCGGCCACCGCGGCGCGCAGGGTGTCGTCGTCGGGCCGGACGGCCTCGGCCGGTGGCGCCCCGGCCACCACCAGGGTGATCTCGCCGCGCGGCTCGCCCGCCGCGGCCCACTCGGCCAACTCGCCGAGCGGCCGGCGGACCACCTCCTCGTACGTCTTGGTCAGCTCGCGGCAGAGCGCGGCGGGCCGGTCCGGGCCGAACGCCTCGGCCAGGTCGGCCAGCGCACCGGCGATCCGGTGCGGCGCCTCGAAGAGCACCAGGGTGCGCTCCTCGGCGGCCAGCGCGCGCAGCCGGGACCGGCGGCCGCCGGGCGTGCGGGGCAGGAAGCCCTCGAAGCAGAACCGGTCGCAGGGCAGCCCGGACAGCGCCAGGGCGGTGGTCACCGCGCTCGGCCCGGGGGCCGCGGTGACCGGGACACCGGCGTCGAGGGCGGCCCGGACCAGCCGGTAGCCGGGGTCGGAGACGCTGGGCATGCCGCCATCGGTGACCAGGGCGACGGTGTAGCCGGCGGCGAGCACGTCAACCAGTTCCGGGGTTCGCCGCTCCTCGTTGCCCTCGAAGTAGGAGACGATCCGGCCGGGCACGGTGACCGCCAGGTCGCGGGCCAGCCGGGTGAGCCGGCGGGTGTCCTCGGCGGCGACCACGTCGGCGGTGGCGAGCACCTCGCGGAAGCGGGCGGAGGCGTCGGCCGGGTTGCCCAGCGGCGCGCCGAGCAGCACCAGGCGGCCAACCTCGGACATTTCACCCACGACGTGCGCTCCTTCATCGACGGCCGTACCAATCTCGGAGACGACGGGCGCCACCGGGCACCTTCGCAGCCTACGATCGCCGGGTGACGAGTGCGTCGACAGCACAGACCGCGAACGCGGGCGGGTCCGCCGACGAGCCGACCGACGCCGCCGGCCCCGCGACGAGCGGCGGCGGTGGCCGGATCCCGGCCGTCGTCCGGCGCCGGCTCGAGACCGTCGACGCCCGCCTCGACCGGGGGCGGGCCTGGCTGGCCACCGGGGTCGTGGTGGCGATCGCGGCGATCCTGCGCTTCGTCGGGCTGAGCGGCCCCAACGGGAAGATCTTCGACGAGATCTACTACGCCCGCGACGCGTACGGGCTGATCGACCGTGGCGTCGAGTGGAACTACAAGGACAACGGCCCGTCGTACGTGGTGCACCCGCCGCTGGGCAAGTGGCTCATCGGCCTCGGCGAGTGGGCCTTCGGCTACCAGGACGCGGAGACCAAGATCTCCGTGCCGGGGCACCTGGTCACCACCGCTCCCGAGTTCGGCTGGCGGTTCGCCGCGGCGGTCGCCGGCACCCTGTCGGTGCTGCTGCTGGTGCGGATCGGCCGGCGGATGTTCCGCTCCACCACGCTGGGCTGCGCCGCCGGGCTGCTGCTCGCCCTGGACGGCTTCCACTTCGTGCTCTCCCGCACCGCGCTGCTCGACATCTTCCTGCTGCTGTTCGTGCTGGCCGCGTTCGGCGCGCTGGTGCTCGACCGGGACGCCCGGCGGCGGCGCTGGGCCCGGGCGCTGGCGGCGGGGCTCGACCCGTCACTGCCGGGGCGGGCGGGCCGGCCGCCGTCGACCTGGCGGGACTGGCCGTGGTGGCGGCTTGCCGCCGGGGTGCTGCTCGGCTGCGCCTGCGCGGTGAAGTGGAGCGGCCTCTACTTCGTCCCGGCCTTCGCGCTGCTGGTGCTCCTCTGGGAGGTCGGCGTGCGCCGCTCGGCCGGGGTCCGCCGCCCGTGGCGGGACGCCCTGCTGGACGAGCTGCCCTGGCTGCTGGCGGCCGGCGTGCTGATGGTCGTCACCTACGTGCTCACCTGGTCGGGCTGGCTGCTCAGCGACGACGGCTACTACCGCCTGGCAAGCCGCTACCCGAACACCCCGGGGCTGAGCGACACCCCGGTCATCGGGCCGCTGATCAACCTGTGGGAATACCACCGGGCCGCGTACGGCTTCCACACCCAGCTCGACGACCCGCACAAATACCAGTCCTGGCCGTGGCAGTGGCTGCTGCTCGGCCGGCCGGTCGCCTTCTACTGGTCCGGCGACGGCAACTGCGGCGCGCCGAGCTGCGCCTCCGAGATCCTGCTGCTGGGCACCCCGCTGCTCTGGTGGTCGTTCCTGCCGGCGCTCGCGGCGACGGTCTGGCTCGGGCTGGCCCGGCGCGACTGGCGGGCCGGGGCGATCCTGCTGAGCGTGGCCGCCGGCCTGCTGCCCTGGTTCTGGTTCGCCCTCGACGGCCGGACGATGTTCTCCTTCTACGCCGCGCCGGCGGTGCCGTTCCTGGTGCTGGCGGTGGTCTACGTGCTCGGCGCGATCGTCTCGCCCGCCCCGGCCGCCGGCACGGCGGCGCCACCGAGCGCCGACGACGCCGCCGACCGCCGCCTGGTGGGCGGGATCATCGCGGGCGCGTACGTGCTGCTGGTCGCCCTCTGCTTCGGCTACTTCTACCCGATCTTCGTGGGCCGGCTGATGGCCTACGCGGACTGGTCCGCCCGGATGTGGCTGGACGGTCGCTGGATCTGACCGGCAGGGCCCGGCGGGGCAGAAATCGGTTGCGATCACGCGCCGGTCACTGCCCGGCAGCCGGAGGCACGAAAAAGCGCGCCCCGATCGCCTGCCACGGGGGAAGCGGGCGATTGGGGCGCGCAAGACAGAGCTTAACCACAGTGCGGCAGCGGCACAACGGGTCGGCCCTGGTCAGATTTCCGACGAATGCGCCACCCCACAAAAGGTTTACATCGGGCACCTTACGGTGGGTCACCCTGCGGAAACATCACGAATTCCTCACCATTCGCCGTCGCGCGGGCAGGCCGCCACGCAGCACCTGATCATGCCACCTGTCGCATCGATCGATCTTGATGGTCGGACCCCGATGATCTTCTACAGTGGATCTCACTACACTTCGCCCGGTGATCAACAAGAGACGATCGGCGGCCGTCCTTCTCGGACTGCTGGCGACGACCGCGCTGATCGGTCCGCCACCCGCCGCGGCCGACGACGAGTCCGCCGAACCCGCCGCCGAGCCACCCAGGGTCGAACTGGTCCTGGACGTCAGCGGCTCGATGCGGGCCCGGGACATCGACGGGCGCAGCCGGATCTCCGTCGCCCAGCAGGCGTTCAACGAGGTGGTCGACGCGCTGCCGGACGAGACGCAGCTCGGCATCCGGGTGCTCGGCGCCACCTACCGGGGCAAGGACAAGAAGCAGGGCTGCCTGGACACCCAGCAGATCGTGCCGGTCGGTCCGGTGGACCGTACGCAGGCCAAGGCCGCCGTCGCGACGTTGCGCCCGACCGGCTTCACCCCGGTGGGGCTGGCGCTCCGCTCCGCCGCCCAGGACCTCGGCACCGGCAGCACCGCCCGGCGGATCGTGCTGATCACCGACGGCGAGGACACCTGCGCCCCGCCCGACCCGTGTGAGGTGGCCCGCGAGCTGGCCGCCCAGGGCACCCGGCTGGTCGTCGACACGCTCGGCCTGGCCCCGGACGAGAAGGTCCGCCGGCAGTTGCTCTGCATCGCCGGTGCGACCGGCGGCACGTACACCGCGGCGCAGAGCGCCGACGAGCTGACCGGGCGGATCAAGCAACTGGTGGACCGGGCCCGGGACACGTACACCGCCACCCCGACCGTGGTCGGCGGATCGGCCGCGTGCGACGGCGCGCCGCTGCTCGCCCCCGGCGTCTACACCGACCGGGAGGCGTTCGCCGAGCACCGCTGGTACCGGGTGCCGGTGCGGCTCGGGCAGGAGCTGCGCGCCTCGGTGAGCGTCGCGCTGGACCGGCCGGTCAACCCGGACTACGGCGTGCTGCTCCGCGCCACCGCCCCGGACGGGCGGGAACTCGTCCGGGGCGTCGACGCCGGCAGCGGGCGTACCGACGTGGTCTCGGCCGGGCTGCGCTGGTCGGCTGCCGAGGAGGCCAGCCCGGCCCCGACCCCGAGCGGGGTGCAGCCCGCGCGGACCGTGTGCCTGGTGGTCAGCAACTCGTTCGCGCCGCGCCCCGGCACCCAGGCCACCCCGGGCATGCCGGTGGAGCTGACCGTGGACGTGGTCGCCGCGTCCCCCGCACCGGACGGGCCGGACCTCGGCCGAGACTGGGCGCTGCTGCTCCTGCTCACCCTGGCCGGGCTGGTCACCGGGCTGGTCGCCGGCCTGCTCACCCGCTGGTGGGTGGCCACCTGGAGGGAGAACTGAGGATGCGTACGCTGATCCACTCCGCGGCGGCGCTGGCCGCGGTCGGGCTGACCCTCACCCCGCCCACCCCGTCGCCCGGCGCGGCCACCGTTACCAAGGCCGGCACCTCGTTCCTGACCGCCACCACCATCACCCCCGGCCAGCCGGTCCGGGTGGGCGCCTCGACCGGCGACCACCTCTACTGGTCGTTCCGGGCCGAGGCCGGCCAGGTCCACGAGGTCACCGCCACGGTCTCCTTCGCCAAGGCCCACACCGGCGCGTCCACCTGGACCGTCGACGTCTTCGACGGCCTGCGCCGCCGCCAGGCGTGCACGGCCGGCGCGCAGACCCCGACCGCGGCGGCGGACGCGACCAGCGTGGCCCTCGGCTGCACGCTGCGCCGGGTCCGGCCCTGGGCGGAACCGTGGTCCGGCGACCCGCTGCCCGGCACCTACTACCTCCGGCTCTCGGTCACCGACCTGCCCGAACCCGACCTTGGCCTACCGGTCGAGGTGGACCTGCTGGTCGGCGCGGACGCCGACGGCGGCGGCTCCGGCGACGACGGGGAACTCCAGGCCCCGCTCGTGCCGAACACCAGGGCCGGCACCGTGCTCACCGCCGAGCCGGCGCCCGAGCCGGTCGCCGAGGAGGAGGGCGGCCTCACCGGCTGGCTCCCGGAGCCCGGGTCACGCTGGGTGTGGACCGGCGTGGGCGGCGTGCTCGCCGCCGTGGCGGGCGTGGTCGGCTTCGCGCTCACCCGGCGACCCCGCCGCCCCTGAGCCCGCGACCGGTGGCCGCCCCGAACCCGACGCGGCGGCCACCGGGAGCGCGCGTCAGAAGGTACGCGGGTTGCGCGGCACCCAGCCGATGAACCGGTCCTGGAGCGAGGAGACCGGGGCGGTGCGCAGGTCCTGCGTGGCGGCGGCCAGGCAGGAGCCGAGATAGACGCTCAACGAGGCACGATCCACCTGGTACTCGTCGAGCAGTTGCCGGCGCTTCGTCGCGCAGGGCCAGTCGTCGCCGCAGGAGCCACAGGTCCAGTCGGGGGTCACGGGGGAGTGCTCGCCGGGACGTGATCCCGACGCCTTCACACCAGGCGTCATCGGCCGATCCTCTCGTGAGTGGACGCGTGCTTGTGGACGGATGGTGCCTCCCCGGAACGATCGAACAGCGTCCCGAAACGCTCCGGCGTTACATGGTTGCGGTACGTTTCCCCGTCATGCGGGACCTTCTGCCGCCCCAGGTCGCCGTGGCGGTGGCCGGCGCCGCGGACTGGACCGGCGCGCTGCTCCCGGCCGAGCGGGCCTGCCACACCCGGGACTACTGCGCGGCCGCCGCCGCCCGCGCCGCCGAGGTCCGCGCGGTGGGCCTGGACGCCGAGCGCCACCGGGACCTCACCCCCGGCGTACGCCGGAAGGTCTGCCTGCTCGAGGAGGAGGCGGACCTGGCCCGGCTGCCCGGCGGGGTGGCCTGGCCGACCGTGCTGTTCAGCGTCAAGGAGACCGTCTACAAGGTCTGGCACCCGCTCGTCGGGACCTGGCTGGACTTCTCCGACGCCCGGGTCGTCCTCGATCCTGAGGCGGGCACGTTCACCTCGTGGATCGCGCCGGCCCGGCTCGCCGCCGCCCCGGTCACCGATCCGCCGCCGTCGATAGGCGGTCGGTTCGCGCTGGACGCCGACCTGGTGCGTACCGCCGCCGTTCTGGTAGCCCGGTGAGGGCCTGACGGTCGCGTTGCCGGCGGCTTGTACGGTCGTGCCGACTGACGATCTCGAAGGTGCCCAAGGAGTACGGTGAGCCACCCTCAGCCTCCGTTCGGACCGCAGGACCCGAACCAGCAGCCTCAGGAACCGCCGACCCAGGCGTTCCCCACCGCGCCGATGCCGCCGGTGTCCGGCAGCCCGTACGCGCCGCAGCCGCCGACCTCGGGTGCCCCGTACCCGCCGCAGCCGCCGACCTCCGCGCCGTACCCGGGTGCGCCGCAGCCGCCGTACCCGCCGGCCGCGGGGGCGGCGTTCCCCCCGCCGCCCGGGCAGTACCCGCCGCCGGGTGAGGCGTACCCGCCCGCCGGGCCGTACCCGCCCGCGCCGGGACAGTTCGGCCCGCCGGCCAAGAAGTCCAACAAGAACGTCTGGATCACCGTCGGCATCGTCGTGGCGGTCATGCTGCTGCTGTGCTGCGGCGGCGGCATCTTCGCCATCTACAGCGGGGCGAAGAAGACCCAGGACGCGATCGACAACCTGCCCACGCCAGGGGTCACCTACGGCAACCCGGTCGACGACAGCCCGACCGGCGGCACCTCGGCCACGCCGGAGCCGGGTCGCACCGACGGCGAGACCTTCAACATGGCGTCCGGTGACACGCTGATCCTCAACGACGACGACGGCACCGTCGAGATCACGGTCAGCAACTTCCGGACCAAGGACAAGGCCTGCCAGGAATACATGCCAGGGCCGAAGAACGGCATGTACCTGATCGCCGACGTGACCGCCGAGGTCACCAAGGGCACCGGCTCGATCAACCCGTTCTTCTTCAAGTGGGTCGGCTCTGACGGCAGCGAGGAGAGTGGCGTCGGCGGCGCCTTCTCCGGCTGCGGAAAGCTGATGGGCTCGGGCAACAACCTGCCCAGCGGCAGCAAGCGCATCGGCCAGCTCATCTTCGACGTCAAGGACAAGAGCGGCACGCTGGAATACCAGCATCACCTGCGTACCGCGGGCTCCTGGAAGCCGTAACGACGCGCGCGGCGCCAGCAGGGGGTCGGTCCCGGGTGGACCGGCCCCCTTCGCGTTGCCCGGGCCGGTCAGCCGCGCTCGGCTTCGCCGCTGGAGGCCCCCCGCGCGACGTCGCTGAGCGCGCGGAGCGTGCCCTCGGCGAGGACCTGGCCCGCCCGCACCGCCACGGCGACTCCGGGCGCGTCCAGCCAGTCCGAATCCAGGCCCTCCTCCCAGGCCACGATGGCCGCCGCCAGCTTGCCGGCCGGCTCGTCCCGGCCCTGCACGAGCGCCTCGGCCAGCCGCAGGTACGCGCCGGCCCGGGTGCCCTCGAACTCCTCGGCCATGGCGGTGATCCGGCCGACGACCTGCCGCCCGTGTACGGGGTGGAGCCCAGCCAGGGCGGCCAGCACGAAGCGCACCGCGGGCACCTCGACCTCCCACCCCGCCAGCAGGGCCGGCAGTTCCTCGTCGACCGCGCGGTACACCGCCTCGGTCCAGGACGCCGGCCGCGGGGGCTCGCCGCGGGCCAACGCCACCTCGGCGCCGCCGATCAGGCCGTCCGCCCATCTGGCGGCCGCGATGAGCAGCCACGCGTGCAGGTCGAAGCGCTGCCGGGCGGGCAGGGCGCCGGAGCGGATCAGCCGCGACAGGTACGGCAGCGCCGGCGCGGTGGCCGAGTAGCAGGTCCCCTGGTGCAGCAGGTCGTCGCCGAACAACTCGTCGAGGATCTCGTCCCAGTCGCCGTACGGGTCGGCCAGCTCGCGCAGCAGGCCAGGAATGTCCTCGGCGGAGCCGTGGGCGTGGGACAGCTCGGCCCAGGGCACGTCGTCCAACCCGGACAGGTCGATCGGCACGTCCTCGACGGCGATGTCCGGGGTCAACGCCAGCGGCGCGGAGGGCGGCGGCGGCACGACCACGACGGTCGGGATCGGCGGGCGCGCCCCCGGGTTCGTGCGCACCACGGGGGCCTCGGCCTGCCGATGGCCGGGCAGCCGGCTCACGTCGAAACGGCTGCCGCCGTTGGCGTACCCGCCGTGCTCGCGGGCGATGGCGCCGGCGGCGCGGGCGACCGCCTCGATGGTCCGGTGCCCGACGGTGTCCACCGGGTACGGCCCCTCGTCGAGGACCGTGACGAGCCAGCCGCCGCGCGGGGACGGCCGCGCCGTGACGTAGGCGAACCCGTGCGTGGACAGGGCCTCCGCCAGGCCCCGGGCCTGCTCCTCACCGGGTACCACGAAATCGTTCGTTCCCGCCATCGCGGACCAACCCGCCACGTCCCCGCTCCCCTCCGGCTCGTGCTCGCTCCGGCGAGCCTGCCATCCGACACGGCGGTGGCGCACACCCGTCCCCCGGCGCTGACCTGCCCCCTCGGGTTTCACTGCTGCACGGGCGGGGACGCCGCTGGCGGAGGGCGCGACGGCGCCACGACGACAGGGGAGGCGGCATGAGCGTCGAACGGGCGAAGGACGACCTCGAGGATCTGGCCGGCCCGGCCCGGGCCCGATTGGGCGACATGACCCGGGACGAACGGTCCGAGGCGGACGAGGTGCGGCGTCAGGACGAGATCCGGGGCAAGCGGCCCGGCGAGCACGTCCAGCAGGACGCCCGGGACGCGCGGGACGACTTCACCGGCTGAGGTGTCCCGGTCTCGGCCGGTGCCGGTGGCGGAATCGCACCGGGCCACCACCCCCTGGCTGGGCACCCTGGTCCGGGCCGACGTGGGCGCGGTGCGGGCCGTCACCTCGTCGGTGGCAGGAAGAGGTGGCCGTGCCAGGCGCCCCGGGCGGTGCGCCCGGCCACCGTCGTCCAGGCCGCCACGAGCAGCCCGAACAGCAGCACGGCGAGCGTGGCCAGCATCGCCGAGCCGGCGCGGGCGGCCAGGCCGGTGACGCCGGTGACCAGCGTGCCGACCGGGAAGGTGAAGCTCCACCAGGTGAGCGAGAAGGGCAGCCCGGCGCGCGCGGTGCGCAGCGTGATCGCGGCCGCCAGGGCCAGCCACACCAGAGCGAACCCCAGCACGGGTACGCCGTAGAGCACGGCGAGCATCTGCGCGCCGGCCGCGTACGGCTCGGGCAGCACCCCGTCGGCGGCCCGGCCGAGCAGGTGCGCCGCGGTGATCGACTGGCCCAGCGGGCCCAGCACGATCCACAGGGTGGGGACCATCCGGGCGGCGCCGACGCGGTGGACGACCAACCGGTTCCAGAGCTGCGGCAGGATGACCAGGGTGGCGACCAGGCTGACGCCGAACATCGCGTAGCAGGCGATCACCAGGTCCAGCCGGGCCTGCCCGGCCGGCAGGTGCGGCACGAGCAGCGCGCCGTTCGCGGCGGAGACCATCGGCGGCACCACCGGCATGAGCCAGCCACCGAACGCCGCGTCCGGCCCGATCCGGTGCCGGGTCATCATCAGGTACGGGATCGCCACCGTGGTCAGCAGGCCCAGCCCGGTCCCGGCGCCCCACAGCAGGAGGTCGACCGCCACGGCGGCGGGCTCCCCGATCAGCGCGGGGCCGAGCAGCAGCGCGCCGCCGCCCACGGTCATCAACGCCATCGGCGGCGCGCCCCAGAACTGCGCCATGACCGGGTCGGCGGCGTATCCGAGCGCGGTCCCCCGGTCGCGGCGCAGGTGCACCACCCAGGCGGCGACCAGCGCCACCAGCAGCGCCGCCGCCGCGAGCCAGACGGCGGTGGCGACGAACCGCAGCCCGGGCAGGTGCAGCGGCAGGCCGGCCGCGGCGGTGGCCACGATCCCGGTGCCCATCACCGAGGCGAACCAGTTCGGCCCGAGCTGGACGGCGGTGCCCGCGCGACCCGGCAGGGTGGGCGGGTGGTGCAGGCTGTTCATGCGTCAACACTCGCCTCCCCGCGGCCGACCCGGTAGGCGGCGATCCCCTACCGAGCCATAACCTCTCCCTATGCCTCTGCCGCCGCAGGTGACCGACCTGAGCAGCCTGGACCTGCTGCTCTCCGTCGCCCGGCTCGGCAGCATCGGCCAGGCTGCGGCGGAACACCGCATCTCCCAACCCGCGGCGAGCGCTCGGCTCCGCCACCTGGAACGCCGGCTCGGCCTCACCCTGCTGCACCGCACTCCGCGCGGGTCCGTCCTCACTCCGACCGGCGCGTTGATCGCCGACTGGGCCCGGACCGTGGTGGACGCGGCCGACTCCCTCGCCGCCGCCGTGCAGGCGCTGCGCGTGACGAAGGAGAGCCGGCTCACCGTCGCGGCCAGCCAGACCGTCGCCGAATACCTGCTCCCCGCGTGGCTCGTGGCACTGCGCGTACGCCATCCGGACCTGGCCGTCACCCTCCAGGCGGCCAACTCCGCGGACGTGGCCGCCCGGCTCCTCGCCGACCGGGCCGACCTCGGCTTCGTCGAGGGCCCCGACCTGCCGGCCGGCCTGCACGCCGACACCGTGGTCACGGACCGGCTCACGGTGGTCGTCGCCCCTTCCCACCGGTGGGCCCGCCGGCGGCGCGGCATCACCCCGGCCGAACTGGCCGCCGCGCCGCTGGTGGCTCGGGAGGCCGGCTCGGGCACCCGCCGGGCGCTGGAGAGCGCGCTGGGCGAGCAGGGCGTCGGCGAGTTCGCCGCGCCGATCCTCGAACTCTCGTCGACGACGGCGATCAAGCACGCGGTGGCCGCGGGAAGTGGACCCGCCGTGCTGAGTTCGCTCGCGGTCAGCGCGGAGCTCGCGGCCGGCACCCTGGTCGCGGTGCCGGTCAACGGGCTCGGCCTGCACCGCCGGCTACGGGCCGTGTGGCCGGCGGGTCGCCAGCTCACCGGGCCGGCACGGGACCTGCACGCGATCGCCCGACGGCACCGGTGAGTCGGGGCCCTGACGTCGCTCCGATTCCGATCCGCTGCTGAGTCACGCCTAGGGCGGCGGCGAGGGCGCCTCTTCGGGGTGTCTCCGCTCGCCCATCGCGTCCCACACGGCGACCCCGCCCAGGACGGCGGTGGCCGCAGCGGCGGCGAGCATCGGCGCGCGGTGCAGCAGCGCCGGAGTCACGGCGGCGAGCGCGACCAGTCCGACCACCCGGGACGGGGAGAGCCGGGCGAACACCTCGTACTCCAGGCGGGACCGCCCGGCGAGGAAGAGAGCGGGACCACCGAGGATCACCGCGAGCCACAGCGGATCCTGGTGCCCGCGCGGTTCCCGGATGACCAGCGCGTAGCCGACGCCGGCGGCGAGGATGCCCGTCACGATGACCAGCTGGGTGTAGTACCCGGACTTGCCGAGCTTGTCCGGGCGCGGGGCGACCTCGATGGCCGCGGAGAACACCGCTCCCGCCCGGTGGAAGTAGATCCGCCACATCAGCACCGCGGTGGCGAAGGACAGCACGGTCGGCGCCACCCGGTCGGGCGTGAACGCGTCGGCGAACGCCGCTCCGGTGAGCAGGATCGTCTCGCCGATCGTGATGACGATGAGCTGCTGGTACCGCTCCGCGAGGTGCTGGCCCGCGAGTCGCCAGTCCTCCGCCCCGGTCCGGCCGAGCCTCGGCACGGGCCAGCCGAGCACGAGTCCCGCATAGTCCAGGGCGATGGCGACCGTCCAGAGCGCCCCGCGCGCCGGACTCTGCGGAAACAGCACCGCTCCGGCGATCCACGGCACGGCGGACATCGCGGCCCAGCACAGGTGTCGCGCGGGGCTGTGCCGCTCGACGTCCCGCCGCGCGATCAGGAGGATGATGGGCTTGCCGGCCTGGATGGCGACGTACGTGACCGCGAAGAGCAGCCCTCGCGCGCCGAACGCGTGGGGCAACGTGACCGCGATGATCATGCTGCCGAACATGGTCCAGACGATCAGCAGCTGGGTGACCGGTTGCAGGGGGTCGACCCTGCTGGTCACCCACGCCGCGTGGACCCAGACCATCCAGAGCGCCAACAGCAGGAGCACCGTCTGACCGACCTCCGGCAGGACGACCTGACGGTCCGTCGTGAAGTCCTCGATCAGGCGCTGCGAGAACCGGGTCAGCACGAAGACGTAGACCAGGTCCAGGAGCAGTTCGCCCTCCCGGCCCTGCAACAGTCCGCGCCAGCCGCCGATCGTCATCTACTGCCCGTGCCCCTGTCCGCTTCGCACCGGTTTCACGCAGTCCTACCACGGTGGTCGGGCCGCAGACGCGGATAGGGCAAACCGCTGACAGCGCCAGGGAGCGGTGCGCCGGGACCGAAGATCAGCCGAAGATGTCGCTGAATGCGGCATCGGCGAGCGAGTGCGAGACCGGGCGGCCGAGGCGCTCCACCGCGGCGCCGAACTCCGTCACCGCGATCCGCCCCTCGGCCCGACGCGTCGTATCGCGCCTATGGTGGGCGGATGATCCTCGCCGATTTCGCCGGATCCTGGGCCGGCACCAACGGGTTCCGGCTGATGCCGCCCGACCCGCTCGCCGAGTCGCCGGCCACGATCACCGTGACGACGGCTGCCGGTGGTCATCTGACCTCGGTCGCCTACTCCTGGGCGCATCCGGACGACGGGCCGCAGGACGGTCTGGTCGTCATCGGGGCGGGCGACCAGGAGGGCTCGCTGGTTGCCACCTGGGGCGACTCGTGGCACCAGCAGCCGACGCCGATGTCGTTGACCGGAGGCCCGGGACCAGGCGCCACGTTCGAGCTGACGGGCGAGTACGGCGGCGGTTGGGCGTGGCGGATCGTGTTCGACGCCTCCGATGCCGAGCACCTGCGCATGCGGATGGACAACGTGATCCCCGCCGACCAGGCCACGGCCGAGATCGCCGCCGGCCCGTATCCGGTCATGGTCACCGACGTGCGCCGGGACATGCCCCGGTAGGCGCGTCAGGTTGCGACCGGATGACGCGGTTCGTAGAGACCGAGTTCGCCCCCACCGGGCAGCCGCAGCGCGGTGCGCAGCCCCCACCGCTCCTCGGTGATCGGGATCGTGAACTCCACGCCCTTCGCGATCAGGTCGGCCATGGTCGCCGCGACGTCGTCGCACATGAGGAAGAGCTCGTGGGTCGGCTCGCCCTCGGTCGGGTGCATGGCGAGTTCGGCCGGCGGGAGCTTGAAGATGAGCCAACCATGGCCGGCGTCCACGTGGCCGTAGCCGAGCGTGTCCCTGAAGAAGACGCGGTCCGCCTCCGCGTCGCGGCTGTAGATGATCACATGAGCGCCATTGATCATTCACCGACCATAGTGTCGAGGTCGACGGGGCACCGCCAATCCCGCCAGAAAGCGGGAAAGGCCGTCTCCGGCGAGCGGAAACGGCCTTCGAACTGGGTGGAGCTGAGGGGATTTGAACCCCTGACCCCCTCGATGCGAACGAGGTGCGCTACCGGTCTGCGCCACAGCCCCTCCGCTGGCGTACCAGCGTCGGTCCCACCCGGCTTTCACCGGGCGGGCCGGCGACAAGGCTAACAGGTCGCGCGCCTCCCACGCGAACCACCCCGCCACGCGAGCAGATCTTGGAGGGAGAAGGCCCCCAGGGAGGCCCAAACCCTCCAAGATCGCAAGGTGGACCTCAGGCGGGGGTGTAGGTCAGGTTCAGGACGCCGCTCTTGAAGGTCGAGCTGGTCACCAGGCGCAGGGGGTACGTGGGGGTGTCCTCGAAGAGCCGCTGGCCGTGGCCCACGGCGATCGGGTGGACCAGCAGGCGCAGCTCGTCCAGCAGCCCGTTGGCCAGCAGCCACCGGACCGTGGTGGCGCCGCCCGACATGGCGATCTCCCCGTCGGTCTGCTCCTTGATCTCCCGCAGCCGTGCCACGACCTGGTCGGAGTCCCCGGAGATCAGGTGCGAGTTCTGCCAGGCCGTCTCGGTGAGCGTGTTGGACAGCACGTACTTCGGCACCGAGTTGATGAACGACGCGAACTCGATGTCGTCCCCGGTCTGGTTCGGCCAGAACTCCGACCATTCCTGGTACTGCGTGCGCCCCATGAGGAACGCGGTGGTCGCCTCCACCCCGCGGCCGACGGCGGCGCCCATCTCGTCGTCGAAGTAGGGGAAGTGCCACTGGTCGGGCCGCTCCACGACACCGTCCAGCGAGATGAAGAAGTTCGACACGATCTTGGCCATCACGGGCTCCCCTGTCCGCGGCCGGCCCTTGCGCCGGCCTTCACCAACCCGTCGAACGACAACCGCCGGATTCGACATCACCGGCAGAAAAAGTTCTAGGCGCCCCGCCCGCTCTGGTACGGCCGTCCCCGCAGGCCGCCGGCGCGGCGGTAGGAGACCGAGCCGCCGCTCGCCGCGGGCGGCAGGTCCCCGGGCCGGTCCAGCCCCATGGCGGTACGCCGGATCGCCTCACGCTGGGCGGCCAGCCGGCGCTGCGCCTCCCGGCGGGCCGCGGCGCGCCTCGCCTGCTCGCGGCGCACCTCGGCCTGGCGGGCGGCCAGCCAGGCCGCCTCCCGGGCCTCCGCGCGCCGCCGCCGGCGCTCGGCCAGGGCCCGCTGCCGCAGGTGTACGACGTACGCCACGAGCAGGGCGCCGGTCACCGACACGCTGATCCAGAACCCGGGGCTGACCAGCACCACGCCGATCAGTTCGACGAAGTTGAGCAGCAGCAGCGCGGCGAGCACCCGGCGGCGGCGGTAGATCGCCGGGGTGTGCTGCCGGCGCTTGGGGGGGTGCCGTCGGCGGGACTTCGCCGGGGCGGGTGGCACCGACCGGAGCCGCCCCGAGCGGCGCCGGGCCGGCGGCGCCGAGACCGGCCGGGCGAGACCGCCCGTGTCGGAGTCTTCACTAAGAGTGACTACCAGGGAGCGCGGCGGGTGCACCGGTCGCCGCCCGGGCACGGTGCGACGCCGGCGGCGGCGCTGGAGCACCCGCGCCGTCGACTGCGCCCGCTCCGCCACCAGCCGCTCGGTGGCGTCGTACCGGCGGACCAGCGCCGGCGCGAGGGCGAGCAGACCGGCGGCGGCGAGGACGGCGAGGAGCACCGAGGTCGGCACCCTCACCCCTCCCGTCACCAAAGTTCGGGGCGAGCGCCACACGACCGCAACTTCTTCCGTCGCCCGTCGTTTACGGCGCAGATCGTGCGGGCAGGCAGCGCTTGCCACAGCTTGCAGTTACTTGAGGTTACGGGCCGCCGACCGACTTCACCGTGCGCCGCGCCGTGCGTGGCAGGTGGGACGCTTCACCCGCGGTTGTCACGTACGCGGTGCCACCGGGCCAGCAGCCCGCCCTCGGCGGCCACTTCCTCACTGGTCATCGCGTATCCGATGTGGTCCCGCCAGGCGCCGTCGATGTGCATGTAGCGCACGTGGTAGGCCTCCTCGCGGAAGCCGAGCTTCTCCACCACCCGGCGGGACGGCTGGTTCTCCGGCCGGATGTTCACCTCGATCCGGTGCAGCCCGCCGGGGCCGAACGCGTGGTCCACGGCCAGGGCCACGGCGGTGGGGATGACGCCGCGACCGGCCACCCGGGAGTCCACCCAGTAGCCCACGTATCCGGAGCAGAACGCGCGCCGCACGATGCTGCCGACGTTGAGGTGGCCGACCAGCCGCTCCGCGCCGTTCTCGCGCAGGCAGACCGCGAACGGCATGCCGTCGCCGGTCCGCGCGGACTTCCGCTGGTCGGCGTGGACGAAGCGGAACGCGGACGGCGAGTTCATCTCGTCCCAGGTGCCCGGCAGGTGCGACTCCCAGGGGGACAGCCAGGCGCGGTTGGCCCGCCGGATCTCCGACCAGGCCGTCGCGTCGGAACGCCGGTACGGCCGCAACACCACCGGACCGTCCACCAGCACCGCCGGCCAACCTGGCGGCCGTCGGAACCAACTCACCGGCGTCGGTCCAACAGCAGGACGTCCACCGTGGAGCCCGCCGCCGCGGTGGTGACCCGCTCGCCGAGGACGAGCAGGCCGTTCGCGTCGGCCAGGCCGGAGAGGGTGAACGGCCCACCGGCGAGCGGCTGCACGGTGTAACCGCCGCCGCGCCGCTCGGCGACGTGCGCCGGGCGGAACTCGCGCAACCCCACCGGGGACGAGACCGTCTCCAGCAGGTGCGCCCGGACGCTGGGCCGGAACACCGGCTCGGCGCCGGCCAGCAGCTGGATGGCCGGGCGGGCCAGCACCTCGAAGCCGATCAGCGCCGCGCCGGGCTCACCGGGAAGACACACCACCGGCACCTCCTCGGCGCCGACCGTACCGAATCCGAGGGCCGTTCCGGGATAGAGGGCGACCTCCGTGAAGGTGACCGGCCCGGCCCGGCCGCCCTCGCGGCGGGACAGGATCCGGCGGACCATGTCGCCCGGGCCGGTGCCGGTGCCGCCGGTGGTGATGATGAGGTCGGCCCGCAGGGTCTGGTCCTCCAGCAGCCCGCGCAACGCCTCCGGGTCGTCGTCGCAGATCCCGACCCGGTACGCGAGCGCGCCCGCCTCCGCTGCGGCGGCGGTCAGCGCGTGCGAGTTGGTGTCCACCACCTGGCCGGGCTGGCTGCCCCGACCGACGTCGACCAGCTCGTCGCCGGTGGCCACGATGACCACTCGCGGGCTGGGCCGGACCACCACGTGCCCGATGCCGGTGGCGGCGAAGACCGCGACCAGGGCGGGCGAGACGTAGGTGCCCGTGCGGGCGAGCAGGGTGCCGGCGGGCAGTTCCTCACCGGCGCGGCGGACGCCGTACCCCCGCTTGGGGGCGCGGAAGATCTCCACAGCGGCCATGCCCTGGTCGGTCCACTCCACCGGGACCACCACGTCCGCGCCGATGGGCAGCGGCGCGCCCGCCGCCACCGAGAAGCAGGAGCCGGGGGTGAGCCGGACCGGGCGCCAACTCGCCGCGCCCAGGTCGCCGACCACGTTCAGCCGGATGCTGCGCCCACCCGGGATACCGGAGGGGGCCGGGACGTAGCCCGGCCCCCGGCTCCCTCCGGAGATGTCCTCCCAGCGCGCGGCGTACCCGTCCACCGCCGCCTGGTCGAAGGCGGGGTACGAGTGCGGCGCGGCCACGTCCTCGGCGAGGACGTTGCCGTACGCCTGGGTGAGGTCGAGGTCGAGCGGAGGCAGCGCGCGTAACCTGCGCAGCACGCTGCCCAGGTAGTCGGCGAGCGGCGTCAACTCGTTCGCGGCCGCCTCGGCGTCGGCCGTCGCGGTCATGTACCGGCACCGCCGGACGCGTCGCGCATCCCGTTCAGGATCGCCGCGCTGACGGTCTCGTCGCCGTTGTTGACGAACTCGGTCAGCCACTTGCGGAACTCGGCGCCGAGGTCCTCGCGCTCGACGGCGATCTGCACCACGGTCTGGAGATAGCCGAGCGGCTGGCCGGTGTCGTAGCGGGTGCCCCGGTAGACGATGGCGTGCACCGGCACCCCCTCGGTACGCAGGATCTCCATGGCGTCGGTCAGCTGGATCTCGCCACCGCTGCCCGGCTCGGTGCGCCGGATCGCGTCGAAGATCTTCCCGGGGAGCACGTAGCGACCGAGGACGGCGAGGTTGCTCGGGGCGTCCTCCGGCTTCGGCTTCTCCACCATGCCGGTGACCTTGACGACCTCGGCCAGGTCGCTGAACTCCGACCCGGCCGGCTCGACGGAGGCGATCCCGTAGCGGGAGGTCTCGGCCGGGTCGACCTCGAAGAAGGCCAGCACGATGCCGCCCGTGCGGGCCTGGAGGTCCAGCATGGCCGGCAGCAGCGGCTCGTCCATCTTGACGAACTCGTCGCCGAGCAGCACCGCGAAGGGCGCGTCGCCGACGTGCGACTCGGCATAGCCGACGGCGTGGCCGAGACCGAGCTGCTCGGGCTGGCGGCAGGTGTAGATCTCGGCCAGCTCTTCGGGGCGGCGTACGGCTTCCAGGAGATCGGGCTTGCTCTCCAGCCGCGCCTCCAGGTCGGGCCGGCGGTCGAAATGGTCCACCATCGACGTCTTGCCGCGTCCGGTGACCAGCAGCACGTCGGTCAGGCCGGCCTGGGCGGCCTCCTCGACGATGTACTGGAGCACCGGCCGGTCGACGACCGGCAGCAGCTCCTTGGGGACCGCCTTCGTGGCCGGCAGGAACCGGGTGGCCAGGCCGGCGGCCGGGATGACGGCCTTGACGGCGCGGGAGCGACCGGTCGCGGCGGTCGCTGAAGGGTTCGCTGAGTGCTCCGACATGTCGCGAGACTATCGGCCACGGCTCTGCCGCGGCGGGTGAGGACCGGAAGACGCGCCGCCCTGTGCCACCGTCGCGGCGTCCCCGGCGCCGGCCCGGGGCTGTCCGTCGGGCGGGCTGACCGCGGCCGCCACCACGGGGATCTCCTCGCTGGGGACCGGGTCCGGGGCCCGGGCCAGCCGGTAGCCGTCCCGGCCGGCGGCCTTGGCCGCGTAGAGCGCGTCGTCGGCGGCGTCGAGCACCTGCTGGCCGCCGGCCGCGTGGTCCGGGTAGACGGCGATGCCGATGGAGACGGTGACCGGCACCCGGATGGGCTCCCCGGCATGTCCCTCCACCGGCACCGGATGATCCCGGACCACCGCGCCGAGCCGCTCGGCGACGATCGTGGCGCCCCGGGCGTCGGTCTCCGGCAGCAGCACCACGAACTCCTCGCCGCCCTGCCGGAACGCCAGGTCGACCTCGCGGATCTCGCCGCGTACCCGGCGGGCGAACTCGACCAGCACCGCGTCCCCGGCG
The DNA here is from genome assembly GCF_040610095.1 of Micromonospora sp. NPDC004540. NCBI lineage: Bacteria > Bacillati > Actinomycetota > Actinomycetes > Micromonosporales > Micromonosporaceae > Micromonospora > Micromonospora sp. NPDC004540. The sequence continues at coordinate 59,441 of NZ_JBEXLR010000003.1, read as the reverse complement.
GCGTGTCCCCAGGTGTCGTTGACGTCCTTGAACCGGTCCAAATCGAGGGCGAGCACGCTGAGCATCCGGCCGAACCGGTTGGCCCGCTCCACCTCGCGCCGGATCGACTCGCGCAGGTAGCGGTAGTTCCACAGCCCGGTCAGCGGGTCGGTCAGGGAGAGTCGCTGCGCCTCCTCGTGCACCCGGACGTTCTCCACCGCCACCGCCGCGTGCCCGGCGAACGTCCGCAGCGTGACCAGGTCGTCGTCGTCGAACTCGTCCGCGCCGAGCCGGTCGTAGAGGGCCAGCACACCGAGCGCCCCGTCGCCGGCCGCGTCGCCGTCGGTCGGCGGGTGGCCGGGCCGGTCCGGGTCGCCGCGCGGTTCCGCGCCGCGCGGGGCCGCGAAGGGCACCGCCACGTACGTCTCGCAGGACGGCTCGCCGGTCGGCGCGTCCGCCGGCTCCCACCGGCCGCGCAACGGCTCCCCCGTGGCGGCCACCGTGCCGACCACCCCGGCGCCGACCGGCACCCGCAGCGTGGCCGGGTCGGCCCGGTCCTCGGTCGGCCAGCGCCCGTCCAGCCCCTCGACGCACTGGCCGACCAGCACGCCGTCGCCGTCGAGCAGCAGCACCGCGCCGGCGCGGGCGCCGGTGGCGGCGATCGCGCTGTGCAGGATCACCCGCAGGATGCGTTGCAGGTCGTGGGTGCTGGCGAGGGTGTCGCCGAGCACGGCCAGGTGGCCGCGGAGCTGGTCCCGGCTGCTGGTCAGCGCGGCCACATAGCTGCCGGTCTCCCGGGTCATCCGGTTGAAGGCGCTGGCCAGCCGCCCGATCTCGTCCCGGCTGCGGACCGGCACCCGGGCGGTCAGGTCGCCGTGCGCCACCCGGTCCACGGCGCCGGCCAACTGGACCAGGGGCCGGGTGGTCACCCGGGCCAGGCGCCAGGCGGCCAGCACGGCCAGCAGGGCGGCCAGCACCACCGCCCCGACCAGGGCCGCGTAGAGGCCGGGCGGGCGCTCCCCCGGCACCGAGAGCACCAGCGGCAGGGGCTGTCCGGGGGACGGGCCGACCCGGCGCACGTACCGGCCGTCGGTGGTGCCGGTCACCCGGTCCCCGTCCGCCTCGCGGGCGGCGGCCAGCACCGCCGCGCGTACCTCCCGGTCCTCGGTCGTGTGGGTGATCCGGCCCGGGTCGTCGAGAAGGGTGACCCCGACGCCGGTCACCGCGGCGAGCCGCGCCACGAAGGCCGGGTCGACGGGCTGCGCGGCGGCGACCGTGCCCAGGTCGGCGCCGGCCGGGTCGCGGAGCCGGACCCGGACGGCGAGCGCGCCGACCGGGCCGGCCGTGGCGTCGGCCACACAGTCCTGCCAGGGCCCGGCGGGGCCGCCCGGGGTGGCGTAGCTGGTCCGGCCGGCCGGGTCGGCGATCCGCACGCCGGCGGCCAGGCCCCGGCCGACCACCTGGTCGGCGGCACGGGGCCGGGCGGCCGGGTCGGCGACCAGCGCGACCGCGTCGGCCGCGGCGCGGAGCTGTTGGCAGAGGGCGTCGACGGACGTGCGGACCCCGGCCGCGGCCAGGCCCAGCCGTTCACTGGCGCGGCCACGGTCGACGGCGTTCAGGGTGGACCCGACGAAGAACGCGCCGAGCAGGACGGGGCCGAGCACCACCGTGAGGAACGCCGCCGTCAACCGCCCGCGTAGCGTCAAGCTTCCCCCCGGAAGTACCGCGCCCCTCTTGCGATGCTGACACAGAGCGACCGGGAGGCAAGCGTTGCGTCAGGAGTGTTGCGTGCCGGAATTTTCTGATGAAGCGGATGTGGCCAAGCGGGACCTGCGGATCGCCCTGCTCGCCCATCGCCGGTCGCTGCCGGCGCCGCGCCGGGAGGAGGCGGCGGCGGCCGTCCGGACCGCGCTGGTCGATCTGGTACGCCGGCTGTGCCCGACCCGGATGACCGCGTACGTGCCGGTCGGCTCGGAACCGGGCGGAAGCGACCTGCCCGCGGCGCTGCGGGCGGCGCTGCCGCTCGAGGCGGAGCTGCTGCTGCCGGTGCTCCTCGACGACCTCGACCTGGACTGGGCTCCCTACACCGGCCCGGAGTCGCTGCGGGCCGCCGGCCGGGGCCTGCGCGAGCCGACCGGCCCGCCGCTGGGGAGCGCGGCGGTGGCCGGGGCCGACCTGGTGGTGGTGCCGGCGCTGGCGGTGGACCGCCGCGGCTACCGGCTGGGCCGGGGCGGCGGCTCGTACGACCGGGCGCTGGCCCGGGTGCCCGTCACCGTCCCCACGGTGGCGCTGCTGCACGACGGGGAGCTGGTCGAGGCGGTCCCGGCCCAGCCGCACGACCGGCCGGTACGCTTCGTGATCACGCCGGGTGGCGGGCTGGTGGCGGTGCCGGATGTGGCCCGGGGCGCTTCCGCTGGACGAACCCGGGTTCCATGACGCACCATTGGCACTCGAATCCGTCGAGTGCCAACCGGCCGATCCAAGATCCGGAGGAGAACGTGCCCACGTACCAGTACGCCTGCACCGCGTGCGGCCACCAGCTCGAGGCGGTGCAGTCCTTCTCTGACGCGCCGCTGACCGAGTGCCCGGCGTGTGAGGGGCGGCTGCGCAAGGTCTTCAACTCCGTCGGCATCGTGTTCAAGGGCTCCGGCTTCTACCGCACGGACTCCCGTTCGTCCGGTTCCGACAGCACCACGAGCACCACGAGCAAGCCGGCGAAGTCGGAGTCGTCGACCAGCAACTCCTCCGGCGGCTCCTCGACCGGGTCGAGCAACGGCTCGTCCGCCGCGTCGTCCAGCTCGTCCGGCTCGTCGGCCAGCAAGGCGCCGGCGGCCAGCAGCTCCTCCTGACCTCGTCACGCTTCCGGAAAGTGGTCATCCCGCGCGGATGGCCACTTTTCGCGTTTCCCGGTCGTTTACTCCGGCGCTTGTCCACAGGCCGGCCGGTTTTCCACAGGTGAGCCGGTGGGGGCGGCGACGGGCGGCGCCGGCCGCCTAGCCTGCCCGCGTACCGGTCGGATCCGTGGACGGGAGGGCGCTGGTGGCGGGTGGGGAGGCGGCACTGCGGCCGGCGCGCTGGCGCGGGCTGCCCCGGGGCCGGACGCTGCTCCGGGTGACGCTGGTCGCGGTGCTGCTCGGGCTGGCCGCGGCCGTCCTGCGGACCCCGGGCGGGTGCCCGCCGGGCACGACCCCGGCCGTGGCGCCAACCCCGGCCGTGACGCCCACCGCCGGCGGTGATCGCCCCTCCGGGGCCCTGCCGTTGCCCGCCGGGGCGGTCGGGGTGCCGATCCGGCTGGCCGAGCCGGCCGCGCTGGCGGTGCTCCGCCCGGGCGCGCGGGTGGACCTGCTGGTCGTACCCGCCGGCGGGGCGGCCGGCTCGGCCACCCTGCTCGCCCCGCGGGCGCTGGTGCTGGACGTGGTGGGTGCGGCCGGGGCGGTCGACGGTTCGTCGGCGCTCTACCTGGCGCTCCGGCCGGAGCAGGCGCAACGGGCGGTGGGCCTGCCCGAGGGCAGCCGCTTCGCCGTCGTGGTCCGCGAATGACGCGGCGCGTCGGTCGCGGCCGGCGGGGTCAGTCCCAGTGCGGCGGGCGCTCGGCGCGCAGCCAGTCGTCGTTGCCGGACGACCGCTCGCCCCAGCCGCGGTCGGTGTCGTCGGTGGTCTGCTCGGGCAGCACCACGAAGTCGTCGCTGAGGTCGACCACGCGGTCGTCGTCGCGTGGGACACGGATGCCGGGATCGCTCACGAGCGGCAAGGATACCGCCGGAAGGGAAGCCGCTCGACCGTCCGGGCGCGAACGCCGCGGCAGGGTGGCCCGTCGCGTCGGGCGGCCCACCGGCCGGGGCGTTGGTAGCGTCGGACGGCGTGACGAAGCCGAGCGGTGGCAGCCCCGAGGACGAGATCTGGCGACGCCCGGACCAGCCGGCCGATGCGGCCCCCGCGGCCGGCGCGGACCAGCCCGGTTCACCGGACCAGCCGGCCGGCGAGGCCGCCGATGTCGTGCCCCCGCCGGCCGGCGACGATCCGCCTTCGGAGCCCAGCCCCTGGTCGCGCGACGGCTACACCGACAGCCCGTGGGCGAGGCCCGGCCAGGCCGCCCCGGCGGGTGGCTGGCCGCAGCAGGGCGCCACGGCCGGTGGCTGGGGCCCGGGCGGCGGGCCGGGTGGTTACCCGGGGCCGCCGCCGACCATCCCGCCACCGCCCGGCTGGCGGCCGCCGGTGCACGTGCAGCCGACGCCGCCGCGCCGCCTCCCGCCCCAGGACATGGCCGCCATGGACCGGGCCGAGGGGCAGGCCCAGCGGCTCACCTACGGCATCGGCGCCGTTGTCGGCGTCGTGCTGGTGCTGCTCACCTGCCTGCTCTGCTCGCGCCTGCTCTTCTGAGCCGGCCCGCCGGGGCGGCGGATCCGGGTCAGACGATGCCGCTCCAGACCATCTTGGCGCCGCTGTCACCGGTCAGGTAGACGTACACCAGCGCGAACACGGCGAGCACGACCACCACCCCGGTGAGCACCAGGGGCAGCCAGTGGGGCAGGTCGCGGGTCCGGGGCAGGCCGCTGGTCACCAGCAGCAGCAGGAGCGCCGCCACGGCCAGCCCGACGGTGAACCAGAACAGGTTCTCGCCGTACTCGGAGTGCTCGCGGATCTTCTGCAGGCCCTCGGGCGGGTAGCCCCGGTTGCGCAGCACCTCTTCCAGTTCCTCGCCGGACTCCGTCGCCACCCAGGTGACGATCGGGGTGAGCACGGCGAGGACCGCCACCGCCCAGCCCATCCGGGGCCGCCAGCGGGGCAGCACCCCGTACGCGACGGACAGCAACGCCAGCAGCGGCACCAGCACCACGGCGGCGTGTACGACCAGGACGTGGCCCGGTAGACCGTTGACTTCCCTGAACACCGACACCTCCGGCGAGTGGACGGGATCGCGCGGCCAGCGTACGACGGGATGATCCGCCGGCACGCTCCCGTACATCGACACGCACGGGTCACCGGCGCGGTTCACCTGTGGCCCCGGCCACCCGGGGTCACGCTCGCTTGTCGCTCCGGGGGCACCGTGCTGTCATGGACGCATGTCCACCGGTGAGGAGCTGCTCCGGTCGAGGGGCCTGCGGGTCACCCGACCGCGCCTCGCCGTGCTCGACGTGCTCGCCGCCGGCGGTCACCTGGAGGTCGACGAGATCACCCGCCGGGTCCGCGAGCGCCTGGACTCGGTCTCCACCCAGGCCGTCTACGACGTGCTCGGCGCGCTCTCCCGGGCCGGGCTGTCCCGCCGGATCGAGCCGGCCGGCAGCCCCGCCCGTTACGAGGCCCGCGTCGGGGACAACCACCACCACGTGGTGTGCCGGGGCTGCGGCGAGATCGCCGACGTGGACTGCGCCACCGGTGACGCCCCCTGCCTCGACCCGAACGTCTCGCACGGCTTCGAGGTGGACGAGGCGGAAGTGACCTTCTGGGGGCTCTGCCCGGCCTGCCAGGCCCGCCGCTCCGCCGACGACTGACCGCACCGGCCGCGACCCGCCCGGCGAGCGGACGCACCGGTCTCCCGCGCCTCGGCGGCCGTGGCACTCTTGGGCGGTGGACTCCGATGACCTCGGCCTCTTCGGTCCGGGATCGGTCACGTGGAAGGTGCACGAGGAGCCGATCCTGATCGTCGCCGGCCTGCGCTCGCTCTACCTCCAGGCGCTGCACCCCCGCGCGATGGCCGGCGTCGCGCAGAACAGCAACTACCGCACCGACGCCTGGGGCCGGCTGATCCGCACGGCCACCTACGTGGCGACGACGGTCTACGGCACCACCGCCGAGGCGGAGGCCGCCGGCCGGCGGCTGCGTACGTTGCACGCCCGGATGCGGGCCACCGATCCGTTCACCGGCGAGCGGTTCCGGATCAACGATCCCGACCTGCTGCGCTGGGTGCACGTCGCCGAGGTCGAGTCGTTCGTGAGCACCGCCCGGCGGGCCGGGCTGGCACTGACCGACGACGAGGTGGACGGCTACTACACCGAGCAGCGCCGGGCGGCGGCCCTCGTCGGGCTGGACCCGGCCGAGGTTCCGGGCACGGCCGCCGAGGTGGCCGACTACTACCGCCGGGTCCGGCCCGATCTGCGGATGACCAGGGAGGCGGCCGAGACCGCCCTCTTCCTGACCGCCCCGCCGATCCCGTGGAAGCTCAGCCTGCCGGTGAAGCTCGGCCTGCACCTCGGCCCGCCGCGTTGGGCGTACCTGGGGATCGCCGGCACCGCGCTGGCCCTGCTGCCGGCCTGGGCCCACCGGCTGTACGGCGGTCTCGGCCTGCCCACCACGGCGCTCTCGGCGGACCTGAGCGTGCGCGCGTTGCGCCTCGCCCTGGCGGCGGTGCCGCGCCGTTACCGGGAGGGCCCGTTGCAGCAGGCCGCCAAGGCGCGCGCGGCCCGCCTGGCCGCGGCCTGACGCGGGCGGCGGCGGGTCAGTCCTGGTCGGCGGCCGACTCGGCGGGGCGCTCCACGGCCGCCCACGGCTCCTTGCCGGGAGCCTGGGCGCCCGCCGGGCAGGTGCGCCGGTAGTCGCACCAGCCGCAGCGCGGCCCCGGCTCGGTGGGGAACGCCGCATCGGGGTCGGCGCCGTCGGCGACCGCCCGCTCGGCGGCCATGATGTCCCGCGCGGTGTCCTCGGCCCGGGTGAGCTGCCGCTGCAACGACTCCGGGCTGTGCTCGTGCGCCGCGACCGTGCCAGTGGGCAGGTGGTGCAGCTCGACCCGGCGGCACGGGCGGCGGAACACCCGCTCGGCCGCGTACGCGTAGAGCGCGAGGGCCTGCGAGCCGCGGGCGTCGTCGCTGTCCAGCCCGGTGCGGCCGGTCTTGTAGTCGACGATGACCAGCTCGGGCCGGCCGTCGGGGCCGGGGCGGGAGTCGATCCGGTCGGTGCGGCCGTTGAAGGCGAGCACCGCGGTCTTCACGGCGACCACCCGCTCCACCCCGACCGGCTCGTCGGCCGGGTCGAGCCCCGCCACGTAGGACTCCAGCCAGGCCAGCGCCCGCCGGAAGGCGTCGCGCTCCTGCTCGTCGTCGCGGTAGCCCTCACGGACCCAGGTGCCCTTGAGCAGCGTGCCCAGCACCTCGGGGCGGCGGCGGTCGGGGGCCAGCGCGTACCAGTTCTTCAGGGCGGTGTGGACGCTGGCGCCGAGGGAGTTGTGCGCCCACGGCGGGCCCTTGGGCGGCGCGGGACGGTCCACGTACGAGTAGCGGTAGCGGCGGGGGCAGTCGGCGTAGGCGCCGAGCTTGCTGGGGGTGCAGACGAAGAGCCGCTCCGGCATGCCCTCGAAGCCGAGCTGCTCGGCCTGCTCGGCGCGGGGCCGTGGTGGCCGGCCGCCGGTGGGTCGCCCGGTCGGGGAGGGTCGTCGCACGCCTGAGATCCTGCCACCTCCGTACGACAGCGCCGCGACGGCTCAGCTCATGGTGAGGTACTGCGTGACGAACGCGGCGATCGCGTCGGCGATGAGCTGCACGGCGATGGCGGCCAGCAGCAGGCCGGCGATCCGGGTCAGCACCTCGATGCCGCCCGGCCGGAGGACCTTGACGATGCCGCCGGAGAAGCGCAGCACCACCCAGACCGCGACCATGACCGCGACGATCGCGGCGGCGATGGCCAGGTAGTCGGTGAAGCCACCGGCCTGCTGCACGAAGAGCATGGTGGCGACGATGGCGCCGGGGCCGGCCAGCAGCGGAGTGCCCAGCGGCACCAGCGCGATGTTGGAGGTGGCCTGCTGGTTCGGATCGTCGGACTTGCCAGTCAGCAGCTCGAGGGCGACGAGGATCAGCAGCAGCCCGCCGGCGGCCTGCAGGGCGGGCAGGTCGACGTGCAGATAGGCCAGGATGGTCTGGCCGGCCACGGCGAACACCACGATCACGCCGAGCGCCAGCGCGACGGCCTGCCAGGCGGCCCGGTTCCGGTCGCGGGCGGCCAGCGGGCCGGTCAGCGCGAGGAAGATGGGCATCATGCCGGGCGGGTCGACGATCACCAGCAGGGTCACGAAGACCTCGCCGAAGAGCTTGAGATCCACCCGGACACGGTAGCCGCGCGGCCGGAACGCTTCAGCCTGAAGCGACGGGGGTCACCCCCCGGGCCAGCTCGATGATCCGCTCGTACGCCTCGGCCCCGGTGGTGAACGCGCCGAGCCGGACGGTCTTGTGCGTGCCGTGGAAGTCCGACGACCCGGTGACCAGCAGCCCCAGCTCGGCGGCGAGAGCGCGGACGTGTTCGCGCTCGGCCGGGCTGTGGTCCTCGTGATCGGCCTCCAGGCCGGCCAGCCCGGCCGCCGCCAGCTCCACGATCAGCGAGTCGGGCACGATCCGGCCCCGCCGGCTGGCCCGGGGGTGGGCGAAGACCGGCACCCCGCCGGCCGCCCGGACCAGCGCCACCGCCCGGAACACGTCGATGTCCTCCTTGGGCAGCCGGTACCGCTCCCCCAGCCAGTGCGGCCCGAACGCCTCGGTGGTGGTGGCGACCAGTCCGGCCCGGATCAGCGCCTGCGCGATGTGCGGCCGGCCGACCGTCCCGCCGGCCGCGCCGGCCAGGATCTCGGACCAGCTCACCCGGATTCCGTCGGCCTGGAGCAGCCGCACGATGCGCTCGCCGCGCTCCTCGCGGGCACGCCGGACCCGGGCCAGCTCGGCGACCAGCTCCGGCTCGGTCGGGTCGAACAGGTACGCGAGCAGGTGCAGCGGGATCGCCGGCTCGACGCCGAACCAGCGGCAGGAGAGCTCGGCGCCCCGGACCAGGGTGAGCCCGGTCGGCAGGGCGGCCACCGCCGGCTCCCAGCCGGACGTGGTGTCGTGGTCGGTGAGCGCCACGACGTCGAGACCGGCCGCGGCGGCGGCCCGGACCAGCTCGGCGGGACCGAGGGTGCCGTCGCTGGCCGTGGAGTGGGTGTGCAGGTCGATCCGGGGCGCCGCGCTCACCCCGCCGACGCTACGCCCCACCCGCCCGGGTCAGGGGCGGGTGTCGGCCACCACCACGGGCCGCTCGCCCGGAGCCACCCCGTCGAGCGGCGAGGCGGTGGGCCGCTCGCCGGCCAGCACCCGGTCGGGCCGGACCCGGACCAGGCCGCCGGTGGCGTCGGTGTGCAGCGCCGCCCCGTTGCGGGTCCAGGCCACCGCACCGGCGACCGCCGGGCCGGCCGGCTGGGTCGCGGTGGCGTCGCCGAGGCCGGCCAGGTCGACGAGCAGGGCGCTCTTGCGCGCGTTGAGCAGCAGCCACCGCCCGTCGGCGGAGACCCCGCCGAGGCCGTCGGTGGCCAGCGCCGGGCCGCACCCGGTGCGGACCGGGGTGAGGTCGCGGGCCGGGTCGAGCAGGGCCACGCAGGGCTGCCGGGGCGTGCCGGCGGAGACCAGGCCCACCACCCGGCCGTCGGGCAGCGCGCCGTAGACGGTGAGCACGTCCCGGTTCGCCCCGCCCGGCACCCCGCCCCCGGACCGCCGCCAGACGCTGACCCCGCCGTGGTCCGGCTGACGGACCAGCACGGCGTCGCCGGCGAAGCCGACCGGCGTCGCTCCCTCCGGGGCCGCCGTCCGGCTGCTGGCCAGGAGCTGGCCGCCAACCACGCCGGCGGCGGTCAGGTAGGGGCCGTCGCGCCAGGCGACCTGCCGCCCGTCGGCGGCGACCACCACCGCGTCCGCCCCGGCGAGCAGCACCTGCGGCGCGCTGCCGTTGGGCGGCACCCACCAGAGGGTACGGCCGGCCGGGGTGGCCGCCGAGGTGACCAGCCAGCCGCCGTAGTCGGGGACCCGCTGCGCCCGCTCGACGCCGCTCACCCCGGTCAGTTCGCGGTGCTCGCCCCCGCTGGTGTCCAGCCACGAGCCGATGATCAGGTCCAGCTCGGCGCGGACCGGCCCCTTCCCGGACGCCGGGCTGGAGGCGGTGGGCAGCGGGGAGGCCGAGAAGCCACCCGGGTCACCGAGCACCACGGTCGGTGGGCCGCCGTGCCCGCTCGGCCCGCCGAGCTGGGCCATGCCGGTGGTGACCAGCGCGGTCGCCACCCCGGCCAGGGCGAGCCCGGTCAGCGTGCGACGCCGGCCGGTGCGCCGGGCCCGCCGGAGCGCCACGCCGGCCGGGTCGGCGGCGAGTGGCCGGGGCGTGGCGACGCGGCCGGCCAGCGTCTGCCGCAGCGCCCGCTCCAGCTCGTCCTCGGTCACGGGGAATGGACGCTTCGGGCCGCCCGTCTGGTTGTCGCAGGAGTTCGGTGCGCGGCTCATCGGGACTCCACCGGCACGGACGCGGCGGGTCGCGCGGGAGCCGCCGCGCCGGGGAGCGCGGTCGGCCGGACCACCGGCGGCACCGGGGTCGGCGGCGGCGCGGCGGGCTGCCGGAGCACCCGCGGCGGGGTACGCGGCGCGGGCGGCGCGACCTTCTCCTCCGGCTCGGTGGGCAGGCCGAGCGCGGCCTCGGAGCCGAGCCGGCGGCGCAGCGTGTTCAGCGCCCGGGAGGTCTGGCTCTTCACGGTGCCCGGGGAGATCTCCAGCAGCGCGGCGGTCTGCGCCTCGGACATGTCCTCGTAGAAGCGGAGCACCAGCACGGCCCGCTGCCGGGCCGGGAGCGCCTGGAGGTGCCGCCACAGCGCGTCCCGGTCGAGCTGCTGCTCGATCTCGTCGACGCCGGCCCGCTCGGGCAGCACCTCGGTCGGGCGTTCCCCGTGCCACCGGCGGCGCCACCAGCTCGTCGAGGTGTTGACCAGGACCCGGCGGGCGTACGGCTCGATGGCGTCGATCCCGCCGAGCCGTTTCCAGGCCAGGTAGGTCTTGGTGAGCGCGGTCTGGAGCAGGTCCTCGGCCGTCGCCCAGTCACCGGCCAGCAGGTAGGCGGTGCGGAGCAGGGCCGCGGATCGGGCCGCGACGAAGTCGCGGAACTCCTCCTCCAGCGGGTCCCTGCTCGCCACGCTCACCTCCGCACCCGGTCCTGCCTGGCAGGCTCCCACGGAAGCGGCAGCCGGGTCGACGGCAAAAGGTGCGCAGTTCCTCCGATGTTCGGACGAAAACCTTCAGGCGCCGTCGTCGGCCTTGGCCTCGTCGGCCTCCTTGCCCAACCGCGCCTCGACGGCCTGCGGCTCGTACATCTCTTCCACGACGCGCAGGTAGAGCTCGTTCGGGTTGGGCAGGTTCTTGATCTCGCGGAGCGCCTGCTCCTGGCCGGCCGACTCCAGCACGAAGGTGCCGTAGTTGAGCGCGCGGCCGGTCGGGGTCTGCTCGTACTTCATGTCGGTGACCCGGACCAGCGGCATCATCGCCACCCGGCGGGTGATGATCCCGTTGACGACCATGACCCGCTTGTTGGTGAGGATGAAGCGGTCGTACCACCAGTCGGCGACCCGCCAGGCGACCCAGCCCATCACGGCGAACCAGAGCAGCACGGCGACGGTGGTCAGCGCCCCGACGTCGCGCCCGGCGAGGAAGCCGGAGAGGTAGCCGAGCACGAACGTCGCCGCGATGCCGACGATGATCGGCGTGGAGAGGTGGATCCAGTGCCGCTTCCACTCGCCGCGGTAACGCTCGGTGGGGAAGAGGTAACGCGCGACCAGCGAGCTGGGCTCGTCCTCCAGCGGCAGGACCCGGCGGGGGGCCATGCCGGAGGCGTCGGCGCGCAGGCCGGCCAACTCCTCCTCGGAGATCTGCGGGTCCTGGTAGCCGGCCTCCGGGTCGCGGATCCAGGCGCGGCCGGACCGCCCCTCCCCGGCGAACCCCGGCCCGTCGCCGAAGGCGGCGTCGTCCGATAGGGAGGGACCGCCGCCGTAGCCGGAACCGGAGCCGTAGCCCGGGCCGTCGTCGGGGTCGATCCGCGGGATCGGCTCGGTGTCGCGCTCCCGGCGCTCCCGGTCGGGATCGTCGGGGTCGAAGGGTGGACCGGAGGGGCTTCCCATCGGCGGCTACGCGACCAGGTTGGTGAAGAAGTCGCCGAAGCCCTGGGCGATGTCCATGATGCCGCCACCGAGGGACTTGGCGACGTCCGCAGCAGAGTTGGGCCGGTAGGCGATGAAGAAGATCAAGAATGCGACCAGGGCCCAGGTGAGGACCTTCTTGACCATGGTGGGCCATCCTCTCGCGCGGCGCCGGGCCCCATTTTCACCGGGGGTACCCAGAGTATCAGTGCAGTGTCGTAGAGTGAATATCCGCGTCCGGTCTCCGACCCGCCGGTGCCGGCCGTTCAGGCCCGCCCGTGCAGGTACGGAGATGGTGCGCCGTACACGAGTTCGGGCGGTGTCCACTCGGTGAGGTCGTGCAGCACGACTTCTTCCGCGAGGAGGTGACCCGCACTCGCCGGCCAGGCTATCGCATGGAGCCACATTCCCCGAGCCTCGCCGGCGTACGCGCTTCGATCCGTCGGGGAATGCACGAGCCACAGTGGAGTGGGGTGACCCCCCACCCGGATCTTGGCGTGCGGCAGCCGTTCGGGGTGACCTGGGCCGGGATCGGCCAGCGCCTCCGCAACCTCGGGCCCGGGATCGGGGCCGGGCAGGCCGGCCAGGCGGGAGCCCAGCCCGACGCCCGGCTCCTCGGCGACGAAGAGCAGGTCGGCCGGTCCACCGTCGAGCGGGGCCGGGCCGGCGCAGGCCACCGCCGTGGCGCGCACCCCGGACCGGTCGTCCCCCGCCCAGGCCACCCCGGTCAGCGTCCACCCGGTGGGCAGCGGCCACGGGCACCAGAGCGGCACCCCCGGCCGCCCGGCCGGGTCGGCGTGGGCGGCCACCCGCTCCACCACGCTCGCCATGATCTCGGCACCGATGTGCTCCGGCACGTGCAGCGGCGGCACCGGGCCGCAGCGCAGGCACCGGTATTCACCGTGCATCAGGTCCGGCTCCCGGACCGGGCCCGCGCACCTGGGACAACTCACCGCGACACTCACGCCTTCACCGTCACCCGGGACCGGCGGGCCGTCAAGCGGAGCGGCCGGATCGGTCACTCCGGGGGCGGTCCGGCGTACTCCCGGATCCAGGCGTGCATGGCGATGCCGCTGGCCACGCCGGCGTTGATCGAGCGGGTGGAGCCGTACTGGGCGATCGAGAAGAGCTGGTCGCAGGCGGACCGGGCCACCTCGGATAGGCCCGGGCCCTCCTGGCCGAAGAGCAGCACGCAGCGCCGCGGCAGGGTGCCGCTCTCCAGCGGCTTCGAGCCGGGCAGGTTGTCGATGCCGACCACCGGCAGCCGCTCCTCCGCCGCCCAGGCCACGAACTCCTCGATCGTCGGGTGGTGCCGGACGTGCTGGTAGCGGTCGGTCACCATGGCGCCCCGCCGGTTCCACCGCCGCCGCCCGACGATGTGCACCTCGGCGGCGAGGAAGGCGTTGGCGTTGCGGACCACCGTGCCGATGTTGAAGTCGTGCTGCCAGTTCTCGACGGCCACGTGGAAGTCGTGCCGGCGCCGGTCCAGGTCGGCCACCACGGCTTCGCGCCGCCAGTAGCGGTAGCGGTCCACCACGTTGCGCCGGTCGCCCTCGGCGAGCAGCTCCGGGTCGTAGCGCGGGTCGTCCGGCGGGTCGCCGGGCCAGGGCCCCACACCCACGTCGAGCTGGTCGTCGGTCACGGTCTGAAGAGGGTACGGCCCGCAGCGCCGCGCCCGCGGGACCGGGTGTCGGGTGTCCGTCGACGCGCGGGGCCGCGGGCCGGGCCGACGCCACCTAGGCTCCGGTCGAAGAGGGGGTGCGCGATGCGGACACGGATGCGGGGCGGCGCGACAGTGGTCCTGCTGGCTAGCCTGCTGGCGGCCGGCTGCGGTCCGGCCGCCGGGCGGGCCGGCTCGGGCGGCGCGCCGACCACGATCGCGGGCACGAGTGCCGCCGCCGGGCCGACGCCCGGCGCCTGGCCGAACGCCAGCGCCCAACCCGTCAAACAGGTGCTGCGCACCGGCATCCGGATCGGCGACGACGAACTGCTGCTCAGCCCTGCCCGCGACCACATCGTCGACCTCGCCTGGTTCGACACCCGCACCGGCCGCTACCACGGCCTGCCCGAGGACGAGAACTTCCGCTCGGCGCTCGGCGGCGACCGCGCCCTGCCCTTCTTCGAGGTCCGCGAGCGGCCCGGCCCGGACGGCCGGCTGATCACGTACGGCTTCGCCTCGACGCCGGTGGCCCGGGCGACCATCGCCCAGCCGGGCTACCCGACCACCACCCTCGCGCTGGCACAGTGGGGCGGGGACGACCCGTCGACTCTGTTCTGGGCCGCCCGCCCGGGCCGGCCGCTGACCGCGGAGGTGCCCACCGACCAGCGCGCCGTCTGCACCCTCTACGACGCGGCGGGACGGGTGATCGCCCGGCTGGTTCTCGCCGAGACGCGGTACGAGAACAAGGGCGGCTGACCGGAGACCCACGTGCCCCTCGGCGGCTCGGACCCATCAGCGCAGGTCGAGCGCGCCACCGAGGCGGTCGAGGAAGCGCCGGTCGGCGGGGCTCGGCGGGGTGTCGCCGGCCCGGCACACCCGGGCCGCCACCGACTCCACCCACTGCCGGTACGCCGCCGAGTCGGCGGGGTCGGCGCGCCGCCGGAGCACCCGCACCGCGGCCCGGGCGGCGGCGAGCAGGTCGACCAGGTCGGTGAGGCGCTCGTCCCGCTCGGCGGCGCCGTCGTGGCGGGCGTAGATCGCCGCGACCACGGCCCGGATCAGGTCGCTGTCGAAGGCCCGGCCGGCCGCCACCGCGTCCAGCCCGGCGAGGCCGGCCGCGACGCCGCGCGGCGGGCGGCCGGGAGCGGGCGAGGCGGCGGCGACGAGGACCCGTCCCGGCAGGTCGGTCAACAGGTCCCACTCCGCCGCGGAGTAGACGGCGGTGGTCAGCGGTGCGGCGCGGCGGCCGGCAGAGGGCGGCTCTCCGGCGACGGAGTGGCTCATGGGGACCTCCGGCGTCAGCATATGCCCCGGAACGGAAAAAGGGCCCCTTCCCCGCGGATCGGAAAAGGGGCCCTTCCGGGCGTACGCGAGAGGTCAGCGCGGCTCGGGGAAGCTGGGCCGCTCGGGGTCGACACCCTCGGGCAGCGCGGCGGCCGCGTACTCCTTCTTGGGGACCATGACCTTGCGGCGGAACACGCAGACCAGCGTGCCGTCCTGGTTGTAGCCCCGGGTCTCCACCGCGACCACGCCGCGGTCCGGCTTAGAGGAGGACTCCCGCTTGTCGAGGACCGTGGTCTCGCCGTAGATGGTGTCGCCGTGGAAGGTCGGGGCGACGTGCCGCAGCGACTCGATCTCCAGGTTGGCGATCGCCTTGCCGCTGACGTCCGGCACGGACATGCCGAGCAGCAGCGAGTAGATGTAGTTGCCGACCACCACGTTGCGCTTGAACTGGCTCGCCGACTCGGCGTAGTGGGCGTCCATGTGGAGCGGGTGGTGGTTCATGGTGAGCAGGCAGAAGAGGTGGTCGTCGTACTCGGTGACCGTCTTGCCCGGCCAGTGCCGGTAGACCGCGCCGACCTCGAACTCCTCGTAGTAGCGGCCGAACTGCATCCTTGTCCCCTTCGACGGGCGGCGATGGAGTTCGGCACAGCATGCCTTACCGCTTGTTAAGGCGGTGAGCGGGGCGCTGCCGGTGCGGAAAAGTCACACCCGGACCGACCCGGGTGGAGACGCAATGAGCGGCGGGGCCCTCCCCGGCACCCGCCGCCCACGCTCTGATGGCAGAGATTCTGCCGTACGCCGGTACTGTATCGACAGAGACGGACGTCACATTTATCTTTTCGTAACACTACTCGTAGTGATTCGTGATCACTCCACAAGCGATCTCCGCCGGCCGGATCACCGCTTGTCAGGCGTCAAGTTACCGATTCGTAGCGTGCACTCAGCGTGATCTCTCTGGAAGCGCTCCCATCACGTCCCGTCACGCAAATGCGTCGTGCACTTGCGGTTCGCAGGGGGGGCGGAAACCGACCGCGCTCGATGCGCCCCAGCGTCACCGTCGGGCTGCGGAGCGTTTCGTCGCGCACGTCACGGGAATGCGGAGACATCCACCCTGGTTCCACGGGACGTAGGTAAATCGCGCTGATCGGAGAGTGCAATGGCAACGGTTGAACTGACCACGGCCAACTTCGACGAGGTGACCGAACGCGACGGCATCGTCCTGCTCGACTTCTGGGCGGACTGGTGCGGCCCGTGCAAGCGCTTCGCCCCCGTCTACGAGCGCTCGTCCGAGAAGCACCCGGACATCACCTTCGGCAAGGTCGACACCGAGGCGGAGCAGGAGCTGGGCGCCAAGTTCAACATCAGCTCCATCCCGACGGTGATGGCGATCCGCGACGGCGTGATCGTCTACGCCCAGCCGGGCGCCCTGCCGGAGTCGGCCCTGGAGAACCTGATCGAGCAGGTCCAGCAGCTCGACATGGACGACGTCCGCAAGAAGCTCGCCGAGCACGGCCACAAGCACTGAGCCGACCGGCTCCGACACACCGGCCGGGTCCCCGCGGCGGGGACCCGGCCGGTGTCGTCCGCACCCACCCGGAAGGCCCGGAAAGAGCGATACGGGCAGCCAGGAATGGACGACGGACCGACGCCTTCCGGTCATGTCCTTCCCGTATCGTCACCAGCCGATGGAGACCTTGACCACCCGCGGGCGTGCCGTCCGGCTGGGCGCCACGCTGCTCGGGCTGGCGCTGCTCCTCCTCGGCACGCTGCGCGGAGCCGACGACCACTTCCCGTTCGGGCCGTTCCGGATGTACTCCACCTCCGACCCACCGGACGCGCCCGCCCCAGACACCCGGGTCGAGGGCGTCGACCGCACCGGCGCCGTGGTGCCGCTCGGCCAGGACGCCACCGGCATCCGGCGCGCCGAGATCGAGGGCCAGCAGGGCCGCTACGCCACCGACCCGAGCCTGCTGCGCCGGGTCGCCGAGGCGTACGCCGAGCGCCACCCGGCCGCACCCGCGCTGGTCGAGGTCCGCATCGTGATCCGCTGGTACGACATCCAGGGCGGCCGCCCGACCGGCCGCTGGACCGACCGCACGGCCGTGCGCTGGGAGTCCGCCCCGTGACCGGCTGGCTGACCGAGGCGGTCCCGCGTGGCCGGGTGGCCGCCTTCCGCACCCTCGTCTACCTCTTCGTCGCCGCCGACCTGGTGGTCTTCACCCCCTGGGTCCGCACCCGGGTCGACGTGCCCGGCGACCTCTACCAGCCGCTGCTGATCGGCCGGCTGCTCCCGCTGCCCACCCCCACGCCCGCCCTGGTCGGCGTGATCTTCTGGGTGCTGCTGGCGGTCTCCCTGCTCGCCGCCACCGGCCGGGCGCCCCGGCTGCTCGGCTGGACGGTCTTCGCCCTCTACTTCGAGTGGATGATCGTCGCGATGAGCTACGGCAAGGTCGACCACGACCGGTTCGGTCTGCTCGTCGCGCTGGCCGTCCTGCCCACCGCCGGGCGGGCCCGGCACGGCGACCCGACCCGCACCGAGGCGGGCGGCTGGGCGCTGCGGGTCACCCAGATCGCGGTCATCTGCACCTACTTCCTGGCCGCGTGGGCCAAGTTCCGCTTCGGCGGCCTGGACTGGGCCACCGGCTCGGTGCTGGCCCGGGCGATCATCCGGCGCGGCACCGACCTGGCCGACGTGATCGCCCAGGTGCCGCACCTGCTGATCGTCGCCCAGTTCGGCATCCTGGCCTTCGAGTTGCTCAGCCCGCTGGTCTTCCTGCTGCCGGAGCGGTGGCGGCTGGCCGCGGTCGGCTTCTTCTACTCGTTCCACCTGGTGACCATCGCGACGATCACCATCTCGTTCGCCCCGCACCTGGTGGCGATGACCAGCTTCCTGCCTCTGGAGAAGGTCCGCCCGATCGCCTGGCTCGGCCGCCGGAGGTCACCGGCCCCCCTCGGCGAGCTCGGCGAGCATCCCCTCGCAACTGCGGACGACGACCTGGGCGCCGCGCCGCTGGGCCAGGCGTAGCAGCGGATCCTCCGCACGGTTCCGCCACCGCCACTGCGCCTCCGCGGCGACCTCCCAGAGCCGGTGCACCGTCGCGTCGTGCTCGACGCCGAGCCGGGCCGCCAGCCCGAGCCCGTCGCCGCCGACCAGCCGTGCCGCCTCGGCCGCCAGCTCGGTGTCGAAACCGAGCCGGCTGGTCCGCAGCGCGGCGAGCAGGCGCAGCTCGCGGAACTCGTGCGCCCCGACGAGGATCTGCTCGACGCGGCCCAGCAGCTCGTCCGCACCCCGGCCGGGCTCGGCGCGCAGCAGCGCCTCCACGGCCGCCAGCGCCGACCGCGCCTTGAGCGTGTCCCGCCGGTCGACGAGGAAGCGGGCCATCGACTCGCGCAGCTCGGTCAGGCCGCTGCGCCGGATCAGCTCGGCGGAGAGCTTCGCCCGGCTGTCGCAGCCGGTACGGACCAGCGTGGTCGCCAGCCGGATCCCGAAGAGCCCGAGCCGGGCCAGCAGCCCGGCGCGTACCCCGGCGTCGAGCCGGACGGGCAGGTCGCCGCGCACGAAACGATCGGCCGAGAGCAGGTGCGGCTCCAACTCGGGACGGGGCACCCGGGCCAGCTCGGCGAGCACGGCGTAGTCCGACTCGCTGAGGATCCGGCCGGCCAGGCCGAGCAGGCCGCTGCACGGCACGACGTGCACGCTGAGCTCGTTCACCCGGGGGTCGCGGTGCTGGCGTCGGGCCAGCCGGCGGGCGGTGAGCAGCCCGTCGATCCGGCCGCCGCCGGTCTCGTCCACGCGGGACAGCACCATGATCACATTCACTGCGGCGGCCTGCCCCACCGCGCTCTCCCGGCTGGTCTCCAGCACCCGCAAGTCGCTGTCACGGCCGTCGCGGGTCAGGTACAGCACCGCGTCCGCGTCCCGCAGCACCCGCTCCATCACCGGCGCCCGCCCCTGCTCGTCGAGGCCGGTGGCCGGCGTGTCGATGAGCGTCACCTGGCGCAGCGTCCGGGTCGGCCACTGCACCACGATGTCCCGCAACTCGCCCGCCCGCCGGCCGACCAGGTCCACCCGCATCCCGGTCGCCGACTTGACGATCGCCAGTTCCTGCGGCGGCTGGCCGGTCGCGTACGCGGTGGCGCGCGGCTGCGGCCCGTCCTCGTACCAGGCGAACACGGCGCTGCCGGCCACCCCGTCGACCGGGGCGACCTCCTCGCCCATGATCGCGTTCAGCAGGGTCGACTTGCCGGACCGCCACGGGCCGGCGACCGCGATCCGCAGCGGTTGCTCCAGCCGGGCCAATTGGTGCCGCAGGTGGTCCGTCGCCCTCGGGTTGTCCCGGTAGTGCTGGAGCGCCTGGTGCAGCAGCCCCCACACCGCCTCGTCCAGCCGCAGCCCGACTGTCATGGCCGGGGTTCCAGCGGCGCCGGGGCGGGCCGGGCGGCGGTCAACTGCTGGGCCTGCTCGAAGAGCCCGGCCAGTCGGGTCATCTTCAGCCGGATCTCGCGCTGCCGCTGGTCGCGGACGGCAGCGTCGGTGTCGGCGGCCTGCTTGGCGCTGCGGAACGACCGGATGATGGCCTCCTGGAGCTCCTCGGTCAGCGCGGTGAAGTGGTCCCGCAGCATCCGCTGCACCTGCCGGACGGCGTCCCGGCGGTCCTTGGTGATCCGGACGAAGAAGTCATCGACGTGTCGCTGGATCGCCGTCTTGACCACCGCCTGGCGGCGGCGGAGCAGTTGCCTGCTCTCGTCGCGGATGCTCTTGCCGCCGAACAGCGCGCCGACCCCGACCGAGAGCGGGTTGATCATGGGCATCCCGGCCAGCGTGGTCGCCAGCCCGACCATCAGCAGGCCGCCGTACGAACCCCGCATGCCGCTGATCAGCTTCTGGCTGGTGGTGAACCGGTCGATGGTGGGCCGTTCGATCTCCGGCAGGCGATCGCCGAGGTCCGCCGCCGTCGTCATCGACCAGGGCGGCAGCACGTCCCCGCCGTACCGGGCGAAGACGTCGGCCACCCGGCGGGCGGCCCAGTCGCAGCGCCGGGCCAGCCACTCGTGGTTGGCCTCCGCCGCCTCCAGCAGGCTGCGCTCCAGCCACTCCTGGAAGGTGTCCCAGCCGACCAGCGGATCGGCGCTCTCGAACGCCTCATCGACCTCGCGCAGGATCCGCCGGGTCCGGTCGCGCAGGTCGTACTCGATGTCGGAGAGCAGGTCGGCCATCTCGTCGGCGAGGGTGTTCTGCCACCGGGTGGAGCAGCGACGCAACTCGTCGACCTCACGTTGCGCCGCGTGCAGGCGGGAGATCGGCCCGGACTGCTCCTCGACCTCCTGGCTCTCCAGCTCGGCGCGCAGCGGCGCGGCGAGCTGTTCCACCACCGTGCGGGCGATCACGCCGACCGCGGCACGGGCCAGGCGATCGGACTTGCCGGCGAGGTCCCGCTGCAACCGGGCCATCAGCACAGGAAAGCCGGACTCGGCGTTGAGTTCCCGGTCGTCGGCGACGGCCGCACGCAGCCGGAGGGCCGCCGAGACCGGGATGACCGGCGCCGGCACGCCGGCTTCGGCGAGGTGCTGCCGGTTGCGCTCGGCGACCGCACGCCAGTCGGGCACGAGATCCGTCTTGGTCTGCACCAGCACCACGTTCGTGTGCGACCGCGCGACGTGCAGCAGCATGGTCAGCTCGCCGGCCGACAGTTCCCGGGTGGAGTCGGAGACCAGCAGCACGGTGTCCGCCCCCGCCGGCGCCGCGGTCGGACCGACGGCGCCCAGCGCGGCCACCTCCTCGGTGCCCGGAGTGTCCACCAGCACCAGCCCGGAGCCGAGCAGCGCGCGCGGCAGTCCGATCTCGACGTACGCCGGGCCGCCGCCGGGCCGGCGGCCGACCGTGCCGGCCACCCCGGCGGCGACCTGGTCCAGCGGCACCGGGGTCCGCTCGCCGGTCACCGGGAGCGCCGCGCCGGCGGGCCGGCCCGGTGCGGCGGCCGGCGCCTGGACCACGGCGGCCGACGGCACCTCGGCGTGCCGCACCACAGTGGGCAGCACCGTGGTGCGGCCGTCCCCGACCGGGCAGGCCGGCGCGTTGACGATGGCGTTGATCAGCTGACTCTTGCCCTGCTGCGACTCGCCGATGACCAGCACGCGCAGCCGCGGGTCCAGCAGTTGGACCCGCTTCTGCCGCACCGTCTGGAGCAGGTCGCCTCGCCCGTGTGCGCCGCACGTACGGGCGATCTCGTCGAGCACATCCAGCCAGATCCCCGTGATCACGCACCAAGTGTGCGGATTTCGGCGCAATTATCAAGAGGGTCGCGATCGGCAGACGGAGCGGGAGGCCGGATCGTGCCTCCCGCCCCTGCCTGAGCCCTCGGTCAGAGCAGGCCGCCGAGCAGACCGCCGTCGGTCGAGCCGTGCACGTCACCGTGGATCCCCGCGCCGTCCACCCCGGCCCCGCCGCTCACCCCGTCGGTGATCCCGCCGGTCAGGCCGCCGACCGTGCCCGTCACGCCGCTGACCGTGCCGGTGACGCCGGACAGGGTGCTGTCGACCTGGTGCGTCACACCGTCCACGGTGGCCGGCACGTGCACCGGCGGGACCACACCGGAGCCGTCACCCAGGCCGAGCCCGCCCAGGGTCTGGTCGACGCCGAGCGAGCCGACGACGCCGTCGACCTGGGCCTGCGTACCGGAGAGGATGCCCAGGTCGCCGCCGAGCACGCCGCCGTCGTGCAGCAGATCGGCGCCGGCCGTGGCGCCGAGCGGGTCGCCGACCATCCCGGCGACGTCGCCGACGACCGGGTCGGCGACGGTGTCCACGGCGCCCACCACGTCCGAGTCCAGGGTGTCCGCCACGTCGTGCACCCCGGTCAGGTCGGTGCCCAGGCCGCCCGGCCCGATGCCCAGGCCGATGCCCGGGACCAGGGACGCCCCGGCGTACAGGCCGGCCGGGTCGACCGCGATGGCGCCGAGCGCGCCGGCCGACACGTCCACACCGCTGTGGGAGCTGTTGACGCCGATCTGGTGCGGCACCGCCTGGAGCTGGCTGACCACGTCGGTGGCGTCGCCCGCGAGCGGGTCGAGCCCGAGCTGCCCGGCCACCGGGGCCACCGGCGCGAGCCCCGCGGCGCCGGGGGCGTAGTCGACCACCAGCGGGACGACGTCCTGCACGTCGGCGGCGGTGACGTCGGTGAGCCCCGCGGCCTGCAGCGCACCCTCCGGGTCGAGGTCGAAGGCCGACCGCGCGTCGGGGTCGGTGAGCAGGTTGAGCACGAAGTCGTGCAGGGTCTGGTGCGAATCCATGGGGGCTCTCCTCGAACGTAGCGTCAGCACCGTCGTGCCGCGACAGTGACGCTATGGCCGGGGGTGCGGGGTCGTCATCGGGGCGCGACCCGCATCCGGCCCCGTCTCATTAGGGTCATCGACCCCTCGGGCGTTAGGGGGACAGGGGGAGCCGGGGCGGCCGGAGTTAGGGTACCGGGTCGGCGACGATCTCTGGTACGAACGTAGGAGCCCACGGGGCTCGCCGGGGGTGGGTCGCCACGGTGCCGACACCGTTGCCAGGGCCACTCGCGGTGGAGGAAGAACGAATGCCCTACGTCCTGGGGTTGGACATCGGAAACACCGGCACGGCCGCCACGGTCGCACGTCGGCGCGGCGGGACCTGGGCCCGCCCCGAGGTGGTCGCGCTGGGCGGCGGGTCGGCCGTCGTACCGTCGGTGCTGCACCTGGCACCCGACGGGTCGCTCCTGGTGGGCGAGCCGGCCACCGACGACCGCAGCCGCACCACCCGGGACTTCGTCCGCCGGGTCGGCGACGACGTGCCCCTCCTGCTCGGCGGCGAGCCGTGCCCGCCGGAGACGCTGGTCGCGGAGCTGGCGGCGTGGGTGGTGCACCGCGTTTCCGCCCACGAGGGCGGGTTCGCCGAGGCCGTCGTGCTCAGCCACCCGGCCGGGTGGGGCCCGCACCGGCGCGAACTGCTGCACCGGGCGCTGTGGGATCTCGACCTGCGCACCGTGACGCTGCTGCCCAGCACCGTCACGGTGGCCGAGAGCCATGCTTCGCGGGGCTTCCCGGGCAGCACGGCCGCGGTCTACGCCCTGGGCGGCAACACCTTCGAGGCGGCGCTGGTCCGGCGCAACGCGCGGGGCAGGTACGAGACCTTCGGCCTGCCACAGGGCCTGGCGACGCTCGGCGGCACCGACTTCGACGAGGCGCTCGCCGAACACGTGCGGGGCGCCCTCGGCCGCGAGCTCGCCGGGGAGGCGTACCCGAGCCTGCCCGGGCTGCTGGCGGAGTGCGACCGGGTCAAGCGTGAGCTGACCGTCGGTACGGAGACCGACGTCATGCTGACCCTGCCGACCGGGCCGGTCCGGGTGCCGGTGACCCGGGCGCAGTTCGAGGAGATGATCCGACCCGCGGTGCGGGCCACCGTCGACCTGCTGGTGCAGACCGTGCACTCCGCCGGCCTGACCCCGACGCAGCTCGACGGCGTCCTCTTGGCCGGCGGCTCGGCCCGGATCCCGCTGGTCACCGAACTGCTCGGCGCGGCCCTGCCGGTCCCGGTCGAGGTGGAGCCCGATCCCCAGCTGACCGCCGCCACCGGGGCGGCGCTCGCCGCCTGCCAGGTGGTGTCACCACGGTCCCGCCGCCCGGCGCCGGCCCCCGCCCCGGCGCCGGTCAGTGACGCCGGACCGGCCGTTCCGGCGTGGCGGCACGCCGAACCCGACCAGCCCGTCCACGGCGAGCCGCCGGCCCGTCCCCCGGTTCGGATCACCCCGCTGAACCTGCCGAAGGCGTCCCGCCTGGTGCTGGCCCGGGGCCGGGACCGGGACCGCGAAGGATGACCGTCATGATCATGAGTACCGCCACCGACGCCCGCCTCGTGCTGGGCCCGGGACCGACCGCCCTGCTCGAGGCGGTCGCGGCGGACCCCGGGCGTCCCCTCGCCGTCGGCGTGACGGGCCCCGGCGGCCACGGAAAGAGCGCCCTGCTCGGAGAGCTGGCGCGGGCTCACCGGGCAGCGGGAGGCACCGTGCTCGAAGGGGCGCCGAGCCCGACCCGGTCGGTCGACCCCGAGACCGTGCTGCTGGTCGACGACGCGCATCTGCTGGACGACGCTCGGCTCGAGACGCTGCGCCGGCTGGTGGTCGGCCGCCGGCACCGGCTGCTGATCGGTTACCGCCCGTGGCCCCGGCCGGCGGCGCTGACGGAGCTGGCCGACGCGCTGAAGCGGGACGGGCAGCAGGTCGTGCTCGGCCCGTTCACCGCCGACCAGACCCGCGACTACCTCGCCGGCGTGCCCGAGCTGGGCCGGGGGAGCGAGCTGGTCGCGTTCGTGCACGGGCAGACCGGCGGTGTCCCCCGGGACGTCGAGCGGCTGGCCCGCGCGCTACGCGGCCAGGAGAGCCGGCCCGGTCCCCCGACTGAAGCACCCCGGCCGGCCGTCCTCCCGTTCGGGCCGGACCTGGAGGAGCTGCCGCCGGACGTCCGGCGGCTGCTGCTGGCGGTCGCCGCGGGCGTGCCGCTGCCGGTGGACCTGCTCGGCCCGCTGCTCGACCGGGAGCCGGCGGCGGTGGACGAGCTGGTGGCGCACACCAGGGCGGCGGGTCTGCTCGGCGCCGACGGCCGGCTCGCGCCGATCGTCCGGCGGGCGGTCATCGCGCTCAGCCCGGCCACCGAACGCACCGCGGTCTGGCGCCGCCTCACCGAAGTGCAGCTCGGGCGCGGCGCGGCGGTGCTCCCGCTGGTCCGGTCGCTGCGCGCGGCCGGGGCGCTCGACGACTGCCCGGCCGCGGCGCTGGCGGCCGCGGCCGAGGAGGCGCTGGGCACGGACCCCGCGCTCTCGGCCGACCTGTTCGCCGCGGCCAGCGCGGGAGGGCTGCCGGCCGGCGCCCGCCAGGCCGTCGCCGCAGCGCTCGCCGGTGACCTGGAGGCCGCGTT
Source organism: Micromonospora sp. NPDC004540 (assembly GCF_040610095.1). Taxonomy (NCBI): domain Bacteria; kingdom Bacillati; phylum Actinomycetota; class Actinomycetes; order Micromonosporales; family Micromonosporaceae; genus Micromonospora; species Micromonospora sp. NPDC004540. The sequence goes on along the minus strand of NZ_JBEXLR010000003.1, from coordinate 34,693 downwards.
GCGGCTGGCGAACCGGCTGCTCGCCACGGCCGCCCCGGCCGTGCGGGCGGAGGCGGCCACGGTGGCCGCGACGGCGCTGGCGCACCGCGGCCAGGTGGAGCGCAGCGTCGAGCTGTACCGGTGGTCGGGCCACGCCCCGTCCGCCGCGTACGCCGCCGTCGGAGCGCTCGCCCTCGGCCGCCCGGTCGCGGGCGTGGACCGGCCCGACGACCCGGCCGGCGGGCCGCCCACCCTGCACGCCAGCGCCGCCCGACTGATGGCCGAGGGGGTACGGGAGAGCGTCACCGGCCCGCCCACCAGCGCACTCTCCCGGCTCGTGCAGGCGACCGCGCTGCTGGAGCCCGACGGGCGGCGGGTGCTGCTGCCCGACAGTCCGGCGGCGCTCGCCGCGTTGACCGCGATCCACTGCGCCGAGCTGGACATCGCCGAGGGAGTGCTCGACCGCGCCACGACGACCGGCATCGGTGGGCCCCTGATGGCCCGCCGCCACCGGCTCTGGCAGGCCTGGATCCAGATGGTCCGCGGCCAGACCGCCGCCGCGGCCGACTGCCTCGCCACGGTGACCGCCGACGCACGACCGCTGGAGTCCCGCGACCTGCTCCTGGCCAGCGCGCTCCAACTCGGCATCGCGCGGCGCAACAGCGACGTCGGGGGGCTGCAACGCGGCTGGGGGCCGGCGCTGGAAGCCGTGGTCCGCCACCCCGTGGACCTGTTCACGCTGCTGCCGCTGGGCGAGCTCGCGGTGGCCGGCGCCCGGCTGGGCGACCTGGCGCGGCTGCGGCCGTACCTGCGGGAGGCCTGGCTGCTGCTGGACCGGCTCGGCGACCCGGCGCTGTGGAGCGCACCGCTGCACTGGACCGGGCTGCACGCCGCGATCCTCACCGAGGAGCCGGCCGTCGCCGACGCCCACGTCGCCGCCCTGCTCGCCGCGGCCGACCACAGCCGGTACGCCGCCGTGGTCGCCGCCGCTGCCACGGTCTGGGTCGAGGTGCTGCGCGGCGTCGTGGACCCGGTCCGGGTGGAGGCCGCCGCCCGCGGGCTGCACGACGCCGGGTTGTGCTGGGACGCCGCCCGCCTCGCCGGACAGGCCGCGATCCGTACCTCGGACCGGCGGGCGATGACCACCCTGCTGGAGTGCGCCCGGACGCTCCAGGCCCGGCCGCCCGCCCGCCCGGACGAGGGGGCCGCCGGGGCGGACGGCTCCGCACCGGTCGCCGACGCCGTCACCGCTCCCACCCGGTACCGGCTCAGCGACCGCGAGCACGAGGTGGCCGAGCTGGTGCTGGCCGGGTTGACCTACCGGGAGGTCGGGGACCGGCTCTTCATCTCGGCGAAGACGGTGGAGCACCACGTGGCGCGGATGCGGTCCCGGCTGAACTGCGCCAACCGGGCGGAGCTGCTGGCCCTGCTGCGCACCGTCGTCGCCGACCGGTCGAGCGCGGCGGGCCGCCAGCCGTGGCCGGCGCGGGACCCGCGGTGAACCAGCGGGTACGGCCTCTGCCGGTGGACCGGATGCGGCTGAGGCTCGGCGCCCTGGCGGCCGTGCTGCTGACCCTGTGGGCGTACGGGGCGGTGCTGACCGCCCGGGACGCTGCCGACCTGGTCCGGGTCCGGGCCCTGGCGGACACCCTCGGCCAGCCCACCGACCTGCTGATCCTCCACCTCCAGCGGGAACGCCGGCTGACCGCCGAGACGATCGCCGGGGCCGGGCGGACGCGGGCCGCGCTGATCGAGGCGCGCGACCGGACGGACGGCGCCGTCGCCCCGGTGCGCGCGTTCACCGAGAACCACGACCCGCGACTGCTCACCGCGGGCGCGGTGCGGGACCGGGCCGACGAGTTGGTCCGGCAGTTGGCCGGACTGGCCATCCTCCGGTCCGAGGTGGACGGCGGGCGGCTCGACCGGCCCAGCGCGGTCGCCGGGTACGACCGGCTGATCGGCGCCGCCTTCGCGGTGTACGGCCCGGAGTGGGGCGGGCGCGAGGACGACCTGGCCGGCGAGACCCGGGCCGTCGTCGCGCTGGCCCGGGCCCGCGAGCTGCTCGCCCGGGAGGACACCCTGCTGACCGCCGCGCTGGCCGGCGGTGGGATCGGCGACGACGACCGGCGCCGCCTGGCCGAGCTGGTGGCCACCCAGCGGTACGCCCGGGCGGCGGCGGCCGCGCAACTGCCGGCCGCCGGACGGGACCGGCACCAGCGGCTGGTGGAGAGCCCCCCGTTCGCCGGCCTGCTGGTGCTGGAGGACCGGCTGCTCCGGACGGCGGGCACGGACGGCACGGCCGGGGTCAGCGCGCAGAGCTGGCGGGCGACCGTCGACCCGGCCCTGAGCGGACTGCGGGAACTGGTGATCGCCGCGGCCCGCGACAGCGCCGAGCGGGCCGCGCCGGGTGCCGCGCTGGTGGTCACCCGGACCGGTCTGGTGCTGGGGCTGGGACTCATCACGGTGCTCGTCGTGCTGGTCGGCTGGTCCCGCATCGTGCGCCGGCTGACCGACCAGCCGGCGGCGCCCGCCACCAGCGAACTGCTCCTGCGGCTGACCCGGCGCAACCAGGCCCTGCTGCGCGACCAGCTCACCCTGCTGGGCGCGATGGAGCGGCGGGAGCTGGCGGCGGAGGAGACGGCCGACCTCTTCCGGCTCGACCATCTCGCCACCCGCGTCCGGCGCAACGTGGAGAAGGCGGTCATCCTCGCCGGCGCGGCGCCGGCCCGCCGCTGGCGACGGCCGGTGCCGCTGCTCGACGTGGTACGCGGGGCGATCGCCGAGGTGCCGGACTACGAGCGGGTCCTGGTCGCGCCGCACTGGCCGTGGTCGCTCGCCGGGTCCGGCGTCACCGACGTCGTCCACCTGCTGGCCGAGCTGATCGAGAACGGGTTGGCCTGCTCGCCGGAGCACACCACCGTCCGGGTCGCCGGTGAACCGGCGCCGCAGGGCTGCGCCGTGGTGATCCTCGACGACGGTCCCGGCCTGGACGACGCCGCGCTCACCGAGGCGAACGATCTGCTGGATCGGCCGCCCCCGGACGGGCCGCCCGCCGACCGGGCCGGACTGTACGTCGCCGCCCTGCTCGCCGCCCGGTGCGGCGCCCGGGTCTCGCTGCGTCCCGGACCACGTGGCGGAACCGCCGCCGTCGTGCTGCTCCCGCTCGGTCTGGTCGCCGGCACCGCACCTGAGGGCGGCACCACCGGGCCCGCGCCGGCCCGGCCCACGTACCCGGCGGCCGACGGCGGTGGCCTGCCCACGCGGATCCGCCAGTCCGGGGCGGTCGGGCCCGCCCCCGACGCCACCGGCCCCCACATCGTCCAGACAACGCTCCGCAACAGCGGGAGAGGACCTAGATGACTCCTTCAGTGCTCACCACCGACGGCCTGACGGCCGCCCTGGACGGCCTGGTCGACCGGGTCCCCGGGGCCGAGCTGGCCGTGGTCCTCTCCCCCGACGGGCTGCTGCTCGGCCGCTCCCGGAACGTGCCGGACCGGCTCGCGGAGCAGCTCTCCAGCCTGGTCAGCGGCCTGTACGCGCTCGGACAGGCGACCGCCCGGGTGTGGGCCGCAGGCGCGCTGCGGCAGGTCGTCGTGCAGATGTCGCGCGCGTTCGTGTTCGTCGCCACCACCCGGGGCGGAGCGATCCTCACCGTCCGGATGGGCGGTGACGCCGACGTCGGCGACATGGCGTACGAGGTGGCGCTGTTCGCGGCGCAGGCCGAGCGGGCCCTGCCCGTATACCTCGAACCCCGGACGGCGACAGGCGGGGACAGCGGTGCGCACCACCGGAGACCATGACGAGGCGTGGTACGACGAGGACGCCGGGCCGGTGGCCCGGCCGTACACGGTGACGGGCGGCCGCCTGACCTCCGAGCACGGCCAGCTCGACCTGATCTCCCTCGTCGTGGCCCGTCGGTCGGCCCCCGCCTCCGCACAGCTGTTTCCCGAGCAGGCCCGCATCGTCGAACGGTGCAACCGTCCACTGTCGGTGGCGGAGGTCGCCGCCGACCTGCAACTGCCGTTGGGTACCGTCCGAGTGCTGCTCGGCGATCTGCTGGCGGCGGGGCTCATCGAGACGCACGAGCCGCCGGCGCTGTCCGGGGTGCCGTCCCGGGAACTGCTCGAGGCGCTGCTCGACGGACTCCGCACGCTGTGACGGGCGGTGACAGCCGGGACCCGAGACCGCGCACTCGGGTCCGACGGACGACCTGAAGGGGGAAAGGCTCAGTGCCGGCACCACCGTCCCCGCCCCGGCGGACCCTGCCGCTCGTTCTGCTGGACGGGATCGTCGCGCTGGCCGGGGCCACCCGTCGCGCCGTCCTCGGCCGGGGCGACGGGTCGCGGCTCGCGTACGTCGCCATCGTGGCCTCGCTTGGCGTACTGCTGGCCACGGCCTACTCGATCGTCACGGTGCTGCGCACACCGGAACGGCTGACCCCGGTGGCCGTCGGGCCGGGCGGAAACGTGCCGGCGACCGAACCGGTGGCGACCGGCACGCCCGACGCCCCGCCCGCTCCGGCCGTCGCCACCCCTCGGACGTCCGCGCCGCCCGCGACCAGGGCCGCGCCGCCCGCGCCCGCTCCGCCGGGCGACCCGCCCTCGACCAGGGCGCCCTCGGCGACCACCGCGGCACCACCCGCACCCGTCGCGCTGCACGCCGACTTCGCCGTCGAGGAGAGCGCCCTGCTCAGCTACGGCGCGGCGGTGACGATCGGCAACCCGGGCCCGGCGGCGGCGCCGGACTGGGCCCTGGTCGTCGTGCTGCCCCGCGAGTCGCTCCGGGTCACCTCGGTGACCGGGGCTCGGACCAGCCAGGACGGCGCGACGTGGACCTTCGTGCCGGACGGGGACACCGGGCGGGTGCCCGGCGGCGGCACGGTGCGGGTCACGTTCCGGGTGAACGGCGCGGCGGTCACCTCCACGCCAACGGCCTGCACCATCGATGGGGCCGCCTGCGCCGGCCTGCCCGGCTGACGGGCGCGCCGAGCCGGCGGGTCAGTCGCGCCGGGCGGACGGCACGGCGCAGGCCGCGGTGCCGCCGGGCAGCCGGTGGCGGTTGCGGGCCACCCATCGGTACGCGGGCCAGGCGGCCGCGCGCACCGGCGGGAACCGCAGGCCGGCCCCGGCGATCCGCCAGAACGGGTTGCTGTCGCCGAGCAGCCGGGCGATGGCGTCCGGACCGGCGGCGCGCGCGCCGTCCGCGCCGACCCACTGCACCGCCTCCTCGCACTCGGCGGCGGTCAGGCCGAGCGCGTCGAGGTCGGCGAACTGCCAGGGCAGCACGCGGGTCCCGGTCGGGATCCGGCGCTCGATGAACTCCGCGCAGCGGGTGCAGAACGCGCAGTCGCCGTCGTAGACGAAGGTCGACGTCTCCATGCCCCCATCCTGCACCCCGCCCGCCCCACTCCGGTGGCCGGTGTCCGGCGGGTCACTTGCGCTTCGTTCGTACGCATGTTCGAATGAAGCACATGCGCTGGGACAACCTCTCCGCTCCCCCGGACGAGGGGACTCCCGACGGGGCAGCGCCAGCGGCTCCACCCCTGCCGCTGGCGCTCCCCGGCGCGATCGCCCGCACGTTCGACACCCCCGGCTTCGCCGGCATGACGTTCTACGAGGTGCGGGCTAAGTCGATCATCAATCGGGTGCCGGGCCAGTCCCGCGTCCCGTTCGAGTGGACGATCAACCCCTACCGTGGATGCAGCCATGCGTGCGTCTACTGCTTGTCGGGTGACACGCCGATCCTGATGGCCGACGGCCGCACGAAGCCGATCAGTGAGCTGGAGGTCGGCGACCGGATCTACGGCACCGAGCGGCGCGGCGCCTACCGGCACTATGTGGTGACCACGGTGCTCGACAAGTGGTCGACCGTGAAGCGGGCCTACCGGGTCACCCTGGAGGACGGCACCACACTGGTCGCCAGCGGCGACCACCGGTTCCTCACCGAACGCGGCTGGAAGCACGTGACCGGCAGCATGCGCGGTGGCGGCCGGCGGCCCTACCTGACCACCCGCAACCGCCTGCTCGGCACCGGCCGGTTCGCATCCGCCCCGAAGCGCTCCGCCGACTACCGGCGGGGCTACCTCTGCGCCCTGGTGCGCGACGCCGACCACCCGGGCAGCCACTTCCGGCTGGCCACTGCCGACGAGCAGGCGCTGGAGCGCGCGGAGCGGTTCCTCGCCGACGCCGGGATCGGCACGGAACGGCTGCCCGGCCCGCCGGTCCGGGCCGGCCGCCGGTCGACGACCGCGATCCGCACCGCCCGGCCCGGTGACGCCGAGGCGGTCGCCGAGCTGATCCGTCCGGCGGACGAGCTCACGGACGACTGGTGGCTGGGCCTCCTCGCCGGCAGCTTCGACGCCGCCGGCAGTTGCCGGCGGGGCGTCTTCCGGATCAGCGTCGGCGACGACGAGAGCCGGGAGCGGGCGGGCGCCGCCCTGGACCGGTTCGGCTTCCGCTGGGTGCTCGACGACCCGGGCAACCTCAACCGGGTCCGCCAGCTCCGGCTGACCGGCGGCCTGCCGGAGCGGCTGCGCTTCTTCCACCTGACCGACCCGGCGGTCACCCGCAAGCGCTCGATCGAGGGCATGGCGCTCAAGTGCCGGGCCCGGCTGCGGGTGGCCGGCATCGAGGATCTGGGGCTGGAGTTGCCACTCTGGGACATCACCACCGGCACCGGCGACTTCATCGCCAACGGGGTGGTCAGCCACAACTGCTTCGCTCGCAACACGCACACCTACCTCGATCTCGACGCCGGCGCGGACTTCGACCGCAAGGTGATCGTCAAGGTCAACGCCGGTGAGCTGGTGCGCCGGGAGCTGGCCGCCCCGAAGTGGCGCGGCGCGCACATCGCCATGGGCACCAACGTGGACTGCTACCAGCGGGCCGAGGGGCGCTACCGGCTGATGCCCCAGATCATCGAGGCGCTGCGCGACTTCGCCAACCCGTTCTCGATCCTGACCAAGGGCACGCTGCTGCTGCGGGACCTGCCGCTGCTGCGGCAGGCCGCCGAGGTGACCCGGGTCGGGCTGTCCTACTCGGTGGGGTTCGTGGACGAGGCGCTGTGGCGGGCCGTCGAGCCGGGCACCCCGAGCCCGCGCCGCCGCCTCGACGCGGTACGCCAGCTCACCGAGGCGGGCTTCGCCGTCGGGGTGCTGATGGCGCCGATCCTGCCGGGGCTCAGCGACGACGACGAGTCGATCGACGCCACGGTGGCCGCGATCGCCGCGTCCGGGGCCACCGGCGTCACCCCGCTGCCGCTGCACCTGCGCCCCGGCGCCCGCGAGTGGTACGCGCGCTGGCTGGCCCGCGAGTTCCCGCACCTGGTCCCCCGCTACCGGCAGCTCTATCAGGCCGGGGCGTACGCGCCGCAGGCGTATCAGCGGGAGGTGACCGCGCGGGTGCGGATGGCGGCCCGCCGGCACGGGCTGCACCGGGGCGAGGCCGGCGACAACCGGCAACTGCCCGCCACACCCGCCCCGGCGGCCGAACAGCTCTCCCTGCTGTGAGGACGAGCCGGGCCGGGCTGCGGGGCGCCGACGAGGGCTAGGCTCGGGGAATGCGTTCCGCCCAGCAGATCCTCGCCGACTCCGCCGTGATCGCCGTCGTGGGCGCGTCCCGCGACCCGGGCAAGGCCGCGCACCGCGTACCGCTGGAGATGCAGCGGCACGGCTGGCGGATCATCCCGGTGAACCCGACCGTGGACGAACTGTTCGGCGAGAAGGCGTACCCGACGCTGGCCGACATCCCGCACCCCGTTGATCTGGTCGACGTTTTTCGCCCGGCAGCGGACGCCGTCGAGGTGGTCCGCCAGGCGGTGGCGATCGGCGCGCCGGCGGTCTGGTTGCAGCTCGGGATCTTCTCGGCCGACGCGCGGCGGATCGCCGAGGAGGCGGGCATCGACTACGTCGAGGACCGCTGCCTCATCATCGAACGCGCCGCCGGGGGCCTGACCCGCCGGGGCTGAGCTCGGCTCATGGCCGGGTAACCACCACGACGTGCAGGCCGTAAGGGTCGGTCGCCACCACCCGGCCGTCGCCGTGGACCGCCATCAGCCAGCGCTCCCGTGCGGGCCGGTCGCTCCACCAGGTCTGGACCGGTGGTATCTCCACGAGCGGAACCTCTCTGGCCTCCCGGCAGGCCGGGTCGGTGCAGACCCGTAGTACGGCGCGGTCGGGCCAGGGCCCGGAACCCAGCCGGACGTAGAGGCCGTCCGGGTGAACCGGCTCGGCAACCACGTCCCAGACGCCGCCCTCGGCTCGGTGAACGGTGGCCAGCGGGTCGCTGCCGCCGCACCCGTGGCCGGCCCGGCAGTCGAGGACGTCGCCGACGTCCAGCAGGGCGAGTTCCTCGGGCGTCGGCATGCCCGGGCGTCGCGGACCGTCGATCGGCGCGACCTCGGGCTGCGCACAGTCGAGGGTGGCGCACCAGCCCACGGAGACCGCACCGGTGGAAGGGGAGCGGAGGGCGACGACCGGCCGGCCGCTCGCGTCGACCCGAACCACCAGCCTGGTGGGCCGGGAACCGTCCCGATCGCGTAGCGATCCGTTCACCCGGCCGAGGCTGGTGACCCGGGGGGTGGCGCAGAAGACGTCCGGGCAGTGGATGAGCTTCAGTTCGACGTGGCCGGCGTCGCTGGGGGTCGGGGCGGCGGGCGGGACCTCCGTGGCGCTGGCGAGCAGGATCTCTCCGGCGGGTGTGAGGGTGATGGCCGCCGCTCCGGTTTCGCGCAGCACCTCCAGGGCACCCTTGCCCCGCCGGCAGATCCGCTGGGCGTTGCACTGTTCCAGCGCGTGCTGGCCAAGGGCGTAGACGGAGCCGTCCGCTCCGAAGGCCGCTCCCCCGAACGGTTCGTACATCGTCACGGACAGGTCGGTGCGACGGCGGGTCCGGCAACTGTCGTCGAGGCAGTCGTCGAACCAGCTCTGCCCGACGAGGATCGGACCGCATCCCGCCGGCCAGCCCACCGCGATCATCCGGTGCAGCCGGTCGGACGTGTTCACGGTGACCTCGGGCAACCCTTCCGCGGCGACGACGCCACCGACCAGCCCGGTGGGCAGCAGGACTGCGGCCAGCCCCAGCGGCACGGTGAGTCGGCCGAGCCGCCGGGTGAGCCGATCGGCCGCCGGCGCGGGCTCCTCGGGATCGAGGGCCGGCAGCAACGACCGTCCGGGCAGGTTGCGGTGGGCCACGAGGAGGGTCTGCGCCTGGAGAGCGACGACGGCGATGAGGGTCGCGTCCCGCAGCAACCAGGCCAGGACACCCAGGAGAGGATCGGTCACCTTCTCCTCGGGACGGGCGAAGGCCCACCCGTACAGCAGTGCCGGCGCCGCGACACCGAACAGGAAGGCCACGCCCAGGCCCAGCGCGTTGCCGCGTACGCCCACGAAGGAAGCCCGGAACGCCGCCCTGCCGCGCAGGCCGTCCAGGACCGCGATCGGCAGGACGAGCGCGAAGCGGACCAGCAACGCGGCGACCGGCAGGGCGACCAGCGCGGCGACCACCCAGACAAGCCCCCCGCCGGCGAGCAGCACCGTCCCCAGCAGGAGTAACGCGACGAGCAGCGTGCCCGCCCCGGCGAGCAGGGCGGCGCCGACCGTGGGGAGGGCCCGGAACGCGCGGCGCAGTGGACGGTCGACGGGGGCTGTAGCGGCGATCGCGGCCGTCACCGCCCAGGCCCACACGGCGGGCTCCACGAGGGCACCGACGACGCCGGCGGGCGGGACGAACATCCCGTTGACCACCCGCGCCGGGTCGACGCCGGGCAGCGGGAGCAGCCCGCAGACCACCCGGAGCAGCGACCACGGTACGAGCACCAGCACGAGCGTCGTGAGCGCGGCGCTGCGGCGGGGAATCGGCACGGGCGTACGGTACGGCCCGGCCGTCACCGCCGCTGTCCCCCTGCCTGCTGGTCGGGACCTGCCCGAGAGGGCGCTCAGCTCGGGTGGCCCACCGGGCCGAAGAGCAGGTCGAGTTGGGTGTCGAGGGCGGCCAGCGCGGTCTCCGGCGGGTAGTGGCCGCCGAGCAGGTAGATGCCGAGCCCCTCCATCACCGCCAGCAACCCGACCGCGGCTCGTTCCGGGTCCACGTCTCGGGCCGCCCCGGCCCGGATCAGACCGGCGACGAAGCCCAGCAGGGCGGCCGTCTCGTCGTGCAGCGCGGCGGCGACGGCCGGGCGTACGGCGGTGTAGGCCAGGAACGCCAGCGCCACCCGGCCGTCGGCGCGGCGCTCCTCGTCGAGAGGCAGCAACTCGGCCAGCATGGTCCGGAGCAGCGCGCGCGGTGCCGGCGTGGCGCCGAGCGCCGTGACCGCCCGGGTCACCCGGGCCTCGTTTCGTTCCCGGACCACGGCGAGCGCGAAGGTCATCATCTCGTCGCGAGTACGGAAGTAGTGCTGCACCATCCCGGCGCTGACTCCGGCCGCGGCGGCCACGTGCCGGAGGCTGACCGCCTCCAGTCCCTGCTCGGCCGCGACCCGCATCAGCGCGTCCGCGATCAGCGCCCGGCGCTCCCGGTGATCGACCCGCTTCGGCATGCCCTCATGGTTTCACAATACGACTGCATTGACACTTCCCGGGCGGGCGTTTTACATTGCGACTGCAACGTGAAACGGCGAAGGGTGGAGACATGCGGAAGGCGCTCGGCCTGCTGCGTCGTGTGGTCGTGTACGAGTGGCGCATGTGGCGCAGCCTCTTCCGCTGGCTTCTGCGCCGGCCCCTCGCCCTGCCACAGGGGGCCGAAGCGTTCAGCTACCTCGGCGCGGTGAAGCCGATCCTGATCGCCTTCATCGCGCTCTCCGCGGTCGAGATCCCGATCTTCGACGTGATCATCCGGCACACCATGCCCTGGCAGTCGGTGCGGGAGGTCGCGCTGGGGCTCGGCATCTGGGGGCTGCTGTGGATGATCGGCCTCTACGCCGCCCTGCAGATCCACCCGCACGTCGCCGAACCTGCCGGGCTGCGCGTCCGCAACGGCTTCTCGGTGGACTTCACGGTGCCCTGGGACGCGGTGGCTCGGGTCGACGCCCGGTACCGCTCGCTGCCCGGGAGCCGCTCGGTGCAGCTGGAACGGGACGAGGCGGGGACGGTGCTCAACGTGGTCACCGGCAAGCAGACCAGCGTTGACCTGGTGCTGCGCCGGCCGCTGCCGGTCCGGCTGCCGGGCGGCCCCAGCGAGCCGGTGCGCGAGATCCGGCTCTACGCCGACGACCCCGACGCGCTGGTCAAGCTGGCCCGCCGGCACCTGCCGGCTCCGGACCCCACGCAGTCCCGTTGATCAAGAAGTTTGCGTCAGCGGCACGGCCGGATCGGACGCGAACTTCTTGATCAACCCGGGGACGGCGCGGCTCAGAGCTTGTACTCCTTGAGCAGGCCCCGGGAGATGATGGTCTTCTGGATCTCCGAGGTGCCCTCGCCGATCAGCAGGAACGGGGCCTCCCGCATCAGCCGCTCGATCTCGTACTCCTTGGAGTAGCCGTAGCCGCCGTGGATGCGGAACGCCTCCTGGACGACCTCGGCGCAGTATTCCGAGGCGAGCAGCTTGGCCATCCCGGCCTCGACGTCGTTGCGCTGGCCGGCGTCCTTGAGCCGGGCCGCGTTGACCATGAGGGCGTGGGCGGCCTCGATCTTCGTGCCCATCTCGGCGAGCTTGAACGCGACGGCCTGGTGCTTGGCGAGCGGCTGGCCGAAGGTGCGGCGCTGCTGGGCGTACGCGACGGCCAACTCGAAGGCGCGGATGGAGATGCCGCAGGCGCGGGCGGCCACGTTGACCCGGCCGACCTCGATGCCGTCCATCATCTGATAGAAGCCGCGCCCGACCTTCTCCTCGCCGCCGAGCACGGCGGACGCCGGGACGGTGACGCCGTCGAGCACCATCTCGGTGGTCTCGACGCCCTTGTAGCCCATCTTGTCGATCTTGCCGGGGATGGTCAGGCCAGGGGCGGTCTCGCCGAACCCGGGCTCCTTCTCCAGCAGGAACGTGCTCATGTTGCCGTAGACCGAGTCGGCCCCGGTGTCGGTCTTGACCAGGGTGGCGACCACCGAGGAGTACGCCCCGTTGGTCAGCCACATCTTCTGGCCGTTGAGCACGTAGTTGTCCCCGTCGCGGACCGCCTTGGACTTGATCGCCGAGACGTCCGAGCCGCACTCGGGCTCCGACATCGAGAAGGCGCCGCGCACCTCGCCGGTGGCCATCCGGGGCAGCAGCCGGGCCTTCTGGTCGGCCGAGCCGTGCTGGGAGATCAGGTACGCCACGATGAAGTGGGTGTTGACGATGCCGGAGATCGACATCCAGCCCCGGGACAGCTCCTCCACCACGAGGGCGTAGGTCAGCAGGGACTCGCCGAGACCGCCGTACTCCTCGTCGATGGTGAGGCCGAACAGCCCCATCTCGCGCATCCCGTCGAGGATGTCGGTGGGGTACTCGTCGGCGTGCTCCAGCCGCTGGGCGTGCGGGATGATCTCCTTGTCGGCGAACTCCCGAACGGTTTCCAGGATCGACCGCTGCACATCGGTCAGGCCGGGCGTCTGGGCGAGTCGGGCCATCTCAGCCTCCGGGGGATCGGCGCATTACTCGTGGGTAACTGAACGCTGGGTCAGTATCGGCCCCGGGACCGGCGGAGCCAAGGTGACCAGTCCACACAACCGCTGTGAAAAGGTTCACCGCTGCGAGTAGCGTCCGCAAGAGAGAGGGCCGTCGACCTGCGACCGAGGGGGCGAGGAGGGCGTGAGCCAACCACCCGGTGAGCCGGATCAGCCACCGTCGCCGTACGAGCCGCCGGCCTACGGACAGCCGTACGGGGAGCCGCAGCAGCAGCCGCACTGGGGGCACCAGCCGCCCGGAGCCGCCCAGCCGCCCTACGCCCCGCAGCCCCCGTACGGCCAGTACGGGCCGCCCGGCCCCGGCCCGCAGCCACGCGGCGGCGGCCCGAACGCGCTCGCCATCCTGTCGCTGGTCTTCGCCTTCGTCTTCGCCCCGGCCGGCATCGTCTGCGGCCACCTGGCCAAGCGGCAGATCCGCCAGACCGGCGAGGAGGGCGACCAGCTCGCCACCTGGGGGCTGATCCTCAGCTACATCTTCACCGCGATCGGCCTGCTGGTCTGCTGCGGCTGGATCGGCCTGGCCATCTGGGCCAACTCGGACAACGGCAGCACCTACTGACCGTCAGCGGAACTCGGCCTCGCGGACACTGTTGCCGCCGTCGACCACCAGCATCTGCCCCGTGATGTAGGAGGCGGCCGGCGAGCAGAGGAAGGCGATCGCGGCCGCCACCTCGTCCGGCGTGCCGGGGCGGCCGACCGGGGTGCCGAGGCCCTGCTTGATCTCGACCATGGTGGACGCCGCCGTGTGGATGATGCCGGGCGCCACCGCGTTCACAGTCACCCCGTCGGCGATCATCTCCATGGCCAGCGCCCGGGTCAGCCCGACCACGCCGGCCTTCGCGGCCGCGTAGCCGGCCTCGGTGGGCAGGGCGTTGACCGGCCCGGCGGTGGCGGCCAGGTTGACGATCCGGCCCCAGCCCCGCTCGGCCATCCCGCCGATGAACGCCCGGCTGCACAGAAAGGCGGTGGTGAGATTCCGGTCGATCTCGCCGCGCCACTCGTCGTAGGTCAGCTGGGCCACCGGCCGGAGCACCTCCGGGCTGGCCCGGCTGGCCAGGCCGGCGTTGTTGACCAGCACCTCGACGTCGCCGAGCTGCTCGGCCACCGCATCCGCGAGCGCGCCCACCTCGGACTCGTCGGTGAGGTCGGCGACGAAGCCGGTGACGCCCAGCTCGCCGGCCCGGTCGTGGATCCGCCGCGTGGTGGAGACGATCGCCACCCGGGCGCCCAGGTCGGCCAGGCGGCGCGCGGTCGCGTATCCGATGCCGTCCGGACTGCCCGCGCCGGTGACCAGCGCGACCCGGCCGTCCAGGCGCATGGTGGCCGGCTCTTCAAGCGGTGCCGGCTGGTCCTGGTCGGCGGAGCCGGCCGGGGCGCCGCCGCGGGGCCGGCGCACCAGCCCCGGCCTGCTGACGTCCCGTCGCGACCGACCACCGCGCGCGTCAAGTGCCATGCCGCGATCCTGCCCGCTGTGGACGTCCTGGGCAACGCGGCACCCGGAAAGGGGGTCCTGCGACTTGCCCGCCGGTGGCTACCCTGACCGCACCACGTCCATGGAGATGATCTGATGACCTATCCCCCACCGTCCGGTGGTTGGCACGACCCGTCGGCGGCGGCCGGACCGCAGTCGAGCCCGCCGGCCGACCCGACACTGCCGATGGCGGGTGCTCCGATCCCCAGCCAGCCCACCTCGGCCGACCCCTACGCGGGCGCCGCGTCGCCCTACTCAGCCCCGGGCTACCCACCGGCCGGCGGCGACCCGTACGCGGCCGGTTACGCACCGGGCGCCTATCCGCAGCCGGGCACCCATCCGCAGCCGGGCGCGTACCCGCCTCCGGCCGGTTATCCCGGATACGGTTACCCGCCCGCACCGAAGCAGAACGGCCTGGCCATCGCCGCAATGATCGTCTCGATCATCGGCGCCCTCGGCCTCTGCGGTTACGGCCTGGGCGGCTACATCGGCGTGGTGGGCGCGATCCTCGGCCACGTGTCCCGCAAGCAGATCAGGGAGCGCGGCGAGGGCGGCGAGGGCTTCGCCACCGCCGGCATCATCGTCGGCTGGATCGCCACCGCGCTGGCCGTGCTGGCCACCATCGCCATCGTGATCTTCATTGTCTGGGCGGCCAACCAGGACCCGTCCAGCTTCGACAGCACGACCGACTGAACCCGGCGGGCCGCCCCGGGTGCGAACTCGGGGCGGCCGGACCGGTCACTCCGAGGGCGGGGTGAACGACGACGTGCGGCTCATCCCGGCGGCCCGGCCCTTGGCCGCGATCACCAGCGCCATCTTGCGGGACGCCTCGTCGATCATCTCGTCGCCGAGCATCACCGCGCCGAGCTTCCCGCCCGCCTCCGAGGTGTAGAAGTCGTACGCGTCGAGGATCAGCTCGGCGTGGTCGTAGTCGGCCTGGGCCGGGGAGTAGACCTCGTTGGCCGCGTCGATCTGGCCCGGGTGCAGCACCCACTTGCCGTCGAAGCCCAGCGCCGCCGAGCGCTTCGCCACCTCGCGGAACGCGTCGACGTCCCGGATCTGCAGGAACGGGCCGTCGATGGCCTGCTTGTCGTGCATCCGGGCGGCCATCAGGATCCGCATCAGGATGTAGTGGTAGGGGTCTCCCGGGTAGTCCGGGATCAGCGCGCCGACCACCAGCGACTTCATGTTGATCGAGGCCATGAAGTCGGCCGGGCCGAAGATGATCGTCTCGACCCGGGGCGAGGCGGCCGCGATCGCGTCGACGTTGACCAGGCCGGCCGCGTTCTCGATCTGCGCCTCGATGCCGATCCGGCCGACCTCCAGGCCGAGCGTCTTCTCGATCTGGGTGAGCAGCAGGTCCAGCCAGTGCACCTGCTCGGCGTTCTGCACCTTCGGCAGCATGATGCAGTCCAGGTTGGCCCCGGCGCCCTCGACCACCTCGATGACGTCCCGGTAGGTCCACGGCGTGGTCAGGTCGTTCACCCGGACCACCCGGGTCTTGCCGGCCCAGTCGCCCTCGTTCAGCGCGGCGACGATGTTCTTCCGGGCGTCCGGCTTGGCCAGCGGCGCGACCGCGTCCTCCAGGTCGAGGAAGACCTGGTCGGCGGGGAGGCCCTGGGCCTTGCCGAGCATCTTGACGCTGGAGCCGGGTACCGCGAGGCAGGACCGGCGGGGGCGACCGACTGCGGCCATGGATGCGCTCCTTCCAGCGTCCGGCGGGCACGCCGACGCCACCAGGTGAAAGACGAGAACTTAACGATCCCAAAGGGCGTTGTGACGCCACGGTAACCTCGTCCCGTGACCGGGGTGAATGGACCTGTGGAAGATCTCACTGAGCGTCGGACCGTGGTGGTGACCGGCGCCAGCTCGGGCATCGGCCTGGCCGCCGCGGTCGACCTGGCGCGCCGGGGCGACCGGGTGGTACTGGTCGGCCGGGATCCGGCCCGGCTGCGCGCGGCCGGGGAACGGGTGCGCGAGTGCTGCGGCGAGCAGCCCGAACTGTTCCGCGCCGACTTCGCCGTGCTCGACGACGTGCGCGGGCTCGCCGAACGGCTGCGCGCTGCGTACGACCGGATCGACGTGCTGGCCAACAACGCCGGGGCGATCGTGCTCCAGCCGGTCAGCACGGTCGACGGCTTCGAGCTGAGCATGCAGGCCAACCACCTCGCGCCGTTCCTGCTCAGCAACCTGCTGCGGGACCGGATCGGCCGGATGGTGGTGACCGCCTCGGGCGCGCACCGCAGCGGCGCGCTCGACCCGGACGACCTCAACGCCGCGCTGCGCCGCTACCGGCCGATGCGCGCGTACGGCACCAGCAAGCAGGCGAACATCCTGTTCACCGCCGAGGCGGCCCGCCGCTGGCCCGAGGTGCCGGCCCACTCGTTCCACCCCGGCGTGGTGCGGACCCGGTTCGGCAACGAGAGCCGGCTGGTCGCCCTCGGCATGCGGCTGCTGCCGTTCCGTAGCCCCGAGCGGGGCGCGGAGACCCTGGTCTGGCTGGCCAACCAGGACCCGGCCCGGCTGGTCGACGGCGGCTACTACGCCGACCGGCGGCTCCGCCGGCCGCTGCCCAAGGCGGCCGACCCGGCCCTTGCCGCGCGGCTCTGGACCGCCAGCGCCAAGGCCGTCGGGATCGACGCCTGAGCCGGTTCCGGGTCCGCCCGCCGGGCCGGTCGCTGCCATACTCCGCCGCATGACCGAGCACGAGGGAGCGACCCTGCGCGTCGGGGGCGCGGACGCCGAGCTGGCCGACCGGATCGACCGGGAGCTGACGGCCTTCAACAACGCCGCCACCGGCGCCACCGACGAGGGCGATCTGACGGTGCGCGTGGTCGACGCCGACGGCGAACTGGTGGCCGGGCTGACCGGCTGGACCTGGGGCGGCCGGGCCGGGATCAACACCGTCTGGGTCCGGGCGGACCGCCGCCGCGAGGGCTGGGGCGGCCGGCTGCTGCTCGCCGCCGAGGAGGAGGCCCGGCAGCGCGGCTGCACCGAGATCTCGGTGGCCTCGTTCTCCTTCCAGGCGCCGGACTTCTACCGCCGGCACGGCTACACCGACACCGGCATCCGGGACGGCATCCCGGGCGGCCACGTCGACCACCAGTTCTGGAAGCCGCTCGACGCGGACCCGGCCGGGGTGCTCCGGGTGGTCGCCCTGGTCGACCTGAGCGCCGGCCCCGAGGCCGGCCGGCGCTACGAGGACGCGGTGCTCGCCCTGCTCGGGCGGCACGGCGGGCGGTTGGAGCGGCGGCTGCGCACCGGGGACGGGCAGACCGAGGTGCACGTGATCCGGTTCGCCGGGCGGGCCGGCTACGACGCGTTCCTGGCCGACCCGGAGCGGGTGGCGCTGCGGGCCGCGCTGGGCGACGCCGCCCCCACCACCCAGGTCCTCGACGTCCACGACGTCTGACGTTCACTCGGCGGGGTGGACCGGGACGCTGGTGACCACCACGCCGGGCAGTTCCCGCAGGGCGGCGCGGAGCCGCTGCTCGATGCGGCTGTGCAGCGGGCGGTGCCAGCGGCGGCGGAGCACCACCTCCGGCACGATCACGGTCAGGGTCAGCTCCGGCCGGGTGGTGTGCAGCGCCTCCAGGTAGTGCGCGAGCGGCCCGATCACCGCCCGGTACGGCGACACGATCGTCTCCAGCCGCAGGTGGTCGCCCCAGGCCCGCCACTGCTCCCGGAACCGGTCCGCCTCGGCCTCCTCGGGTGCGATGTGCACGGCCAGCGTCGGCTGGCCCAGCGACGCCGCGTACGCCAGGGCCCGCAGCGACGCCCGGTTCAGCCGGGCCACCGGCACGACCACCAGGTGGCGTACCTCCTGGGGCAGTTCCTCGCCCTCGGCGGAGCCGGCGGGCCCGGACGGCGCGGGCGCGGGCGGTTGCAGTGCCAGCGCGTGGTGCAGCGTGGCGTAGTGCCGGTGGATCCGCCGGAACAGCAGCACCAGCAGCGGCACGGCGACCACCACCACCCAGGCGCCCTCGCTGAACTTGGCCACCGCGGCGGTGAGCAGCACCAGCCCGGAGAGGATGGCGCCGACGGCGTTGAGGGCCAGGCGCCGGTGCCAGCCCGGCCCGCGGCGGCGCCGCCAGTGCACCACCATGCCGGCCTGGGACAGGGTGAAGGCGAGGAAGACGCCGACGGCGTAGAGCGGGATCAGCGACTCGGTGTTGCCCCGGAAGGCGACGAAGATGAGCCCCGCGGCGAGGGAGAGCGCGACCAGGCCGTTGCTGAACGCCAGCCGGTCGCCCATGTGCAGGAACCGGCGGGGAGCGTGGCCGTCCCGGGCCATGAAGAAGAGCAGCCGGGGGAAGTCGTTGAACGCGGTGTTCGCCGCCAGCAGCAGGATCAGCGCGGTGGTGGCCTGGAGGAGCGCATACCAGGGGCCGGTCGGCAAGGTCGCCCGGCCGACCTGGGAGAGCAGCGTCTCGCCCGGCCGCGGGACCAGGCCCTCCAGGTGGATCAGCCCGATCAGGCCCGCGAAGAGCACGACGAGCATGGCGACCATCCACCCGAGCGTGGTGCGGGCGTTGCGCCACTCGGTGGGCCGGAACGCGGGGACCGCGTTCGACACCGCCTCGATGCCGGTCATCGACACCGCGCCGGAGGCGAACGCGCGCAGCAGCACCAGCAGGCCCAGCCCCTCGACGGCCGGCACCGCCGGCGGTGGCACCGGCGCGAAACCCCGGCCCGCCGCTCGCGCGTAGCCGACCACCAGCAGCGCGAGGACCGCGACCACGAAGGCGTACGTGGGGAGCACGAAGAGGTTTCCGGCGGTACGCACGCCGCGCAGGTTGCCGGCCAGCAGCACGGCGATCACCAGCACACCGAGCGGCACGGTGACCGGGGCCAGCCCGGGCAGCGCCGAGGTGACCGCGTGCACCCCGGCCGCCACCGACACCGACACGGTGAGCACGTAGTCGAGCATCAGCCCGGCCGCCGCCGCCAGCCCCGGGGTGCGTCCCAGGTTGTCGCCGGCCACGATGTACGAACCGGCCCCGTGCGGGTAGGCCGGGATGGTCTGCCGGTACGACAGCCCGACCGCGATCATCAGCACCACCAGCAGGGCGGCCAGCGGCAGGGAGAGCCCGAGCGCGGCGCTGCCGGCCAGCACCAGGACGCCGATCATCGCCTCCGGCCCGTACGCCACCGAGCTGAGCAGGTCGGAGGAGAGCACGGGCAGGGCGACCAGCTTGCGCATCCGCTCGTAGAGCACCGAGGCGCTGGAGATCGGCGGGCCGAACAGGGTCCGGCGGGCCCGGGTGAGCAGCCGCCCGGCCCGCGAGCCGAGCTCGTGGGCCGGCTCGGTGGCGACCAGCTCGTCCGGCTCCTCGACGGTGAACATCTCGATCGGCACCAGCCGCCCGAACCGGGTGGGCCGCGGGGGCTGCCCGCTGCGCCCGAGGGTCGGGTCGACGGGCAGTTCGTCCGGGCCGCGCGGCTCCTGCCAGCGCTCCCCGATCCGGCCCAGGGCCGTCCGTTCCTCGGGGCCGAGCGGCGGGAACTCGGCCGACGGGGTGACGATCGTCCCCCGGTCGGCCGCGTCGTCGCGATCCCCTTCCGCCCCCACCCTCCGCACTTTCACCGAAACCGGCGCGGCCGGGAGCACTTTCTCCGAATGCGGGTGGACCGGATCAGTCGCCGAGCGGGGCGGGGTCGGCGGGCACCGCGACCGGCTCGGCGCGGCGGCCGGCCCGGGCCCCGCCGAGGACGACGACGGCGACGCCGGCCAGCAGCAGGGCCAGCCCGGGCAGGGCGAGCGCGCGGGGCAGCTGACCCAGCCAGACCCAGGCGATCAGCGCCGCGCCGGGCGCCTCCAGCAGGATCAGCACGCTGACCGTGGTCGCGGAGACCCGGTGCAGGGCGTAGTTGAACATCGAGTGGCCGAGCAGTTGGGCGCCGGCCACCAGGCCGAGGATGGCCAGCCAGGTGCCGCCGTCGTAGCCGTGCAGGCGCACCCCGCCGGCCAGGCAGAACACCAGCAGGATCGCCGCGCAGACGCCGTAGCAGATGGTGGTGTAGGTGGTGGTGCTGATGCTGGCCCGGGCGCGCTCACCGAAGGCGGTGTAGACCGCCGCGAACATGCCGCCCGCGACGGCCAGCAGGTCACCGGCGAAGGCCCGGCCGGAGGCGCTGAAGTCGGCGCCGGTGGCCAGCACCGCGCCGAGCACGGCGACGGCGATGCCGGCCCAGACCGCCCCGGGCAACCGCCGCCCCTGCCAGCGGGCGATCAGCCCCTGCCAGACCGGCTGGGTGGCGCCCAGCGCGGTGGCCGCGGCCACCGAGGTGAGCTGCGCGCTCGGCATCCAGGTGGCGAAGTGGGCGGCCAGCGCCACCCCGGAGAGCACGCAGTACAGCCCCTCCCGCCGGCCCGCGCCGACGGTCAGCGCCCGGAACTCGGCGCGCCGCCGGGTCAGCGCGACCGGACCGAGCACGGCCAGCGAGAGCACGTTGCGCCAGAAGGCGATGGCGAGGGCCGGCGCGGCGGCGAACGCGACCAGCGGCGCGGAGGACGAGACGGCGGTGACGGCCAGCGCGAGCGCGCCGACGGTCAGCGCGTCGAGCGGCGGGCGGTGCGGAGGGTGGGGCACGGAGAGCAATACTCACATGCCGTCCGGCACCACGGACGGTCAGCGCTCCGTTACGATCATGCCCGTTCCGGCGCTCCCCCTCGACGTCCGGAGGCGTTCTGCCATGCCCAGTTACCAGGCGGTCCTGTTCGACTTCTTCGGCACGCTGACCCGCTGCGTCCAGCGCGGGTCGGCCCACCGCACCATCGCCGAGCTGCTCGGCTGCTCGGCCGACACCCTGATCGAGGTGCTCGACCGCAGCTACTACCAGCGCGCCAGCGGGCGGTTCGGCGACGCCGAGGCGACCCTGCGCTGGGTCTGCGGCCAGGCCGGCGTGCACCCCTCCGACGAGGCGGTACGCGCCGCCGTCGCCTCCCGGCACCGGGCGGTACGCGCCGACACCCGGCTCCGCGCCGAGGCGGTGCCGGTGCTCGCCGCGCTGCGCGGGCAGGGCGTCCGCACCGGCCTGATCAGCGACTGCACGCACGAGCTGCCGGCGTTCCTGCCCCAGCTGGCGGTCGCGCCGCTGCTCGACGTCCGGGTCTTCTCGGTGCAGGTCGGGCGCTGCAAGCCCGATTCGGCGCTCTACCTGGCCGCCTGCCACCGGCTCGGCCTCAGGCCGGCCGACTGCCTCTACGTCGGCGACGGCGGCAGCCAGGAACTCACCGGCGCCGAGCGGGCGGGCATGACGGCGGTCCGGCTGGCCGCCCCGGACCTGGCCGGTCACATGGTCTTCAACGCCGACCACGGCTGGGACGGCCGCGTGCTGACCTCGCTCACCGAGGTGCTCGACCTGCTCGACGCGGTCGCCGTCGGCTGACCGGCCGGCGGGACCGGACGGGGCTCAGCGGCGGCGGACCTTGTGCAGCCGGAACGGCTTGCGGGTGGCCCGGACGACCGGCGCCTCCCGGGGCTGCTCGGCCAGCGAGTCGGCCGGCAGGTCGGCGCCGGACACGGCGGTGCCCGCCGGGCTCAGCAGGTTCACGGCACAGCCCTCGGACGCCCAGCGGGCCACCAGGTCGGCGGCGGGCCCGGAGGCGTTCAGCCGCTTCGCGGCGACCAGCGGCGCCGCGGTCTCCCACTCCTCGGTGCCCGGCCGCAACCGGGTCACCCGGGCCGGCCAGGTGACGATCCGGCCGCCGTGGTCGCCGCGCAGGCTCACCTCGGCCGCGTCCGCGTCGGCCAGCCCGGGGGCGGACTGCTCGCCCGGGCCGGTCACCACCAGCAGCGCGCCGTCGAGCGGCAGGCACCACAACGCGTACGCCGGCCCGCCGGCCACCGACACCCAGGCGACCGCGGCCTTCTTCACCGCCTCGTCCACCAGGGGCGGGGTCAACCGCTCGTCCACCTCGTCGCTCACTCCGGCATCCTCCCGCATCCCGGTCCGGAAGGGTGCTCAGCCCACGAAGGGCGGGACGGCGATCTCGCCCCGGGCCACCGGCATCACGTGGCCGGCGACGGTCGCGCCCACCGCCACCCCGCCGGCCGCGGTCACCGTGCAGGCCAGCGCGGACGGCCGGTTGATCTCGATGCCCTGGCGGACCGCGTAGTCGGAGCGGCCGTCGCCGGGCAGCAGCCCGCTGGCCACCAGCCAGACGCCCAGCCCCAGGGCGGCCGAGCCGGTCGCCGGGTCCTCCGGGACGCCGAGGCCCGGCACGAAGACGCGGGCGTGCGCTGTTTGCGAGTCGGCGTCCCAGGAGAAGACGCTGACGTGCTCGATGCCGTACCGCTCCGCTGCCGCCGCGTTCACCTTGGCGCGGGCCACCGCGTCCGGGCGTACCGGAAGATAGGGGAACTCCAGGCCGCAGCCGGCGACCCGGGGCGCCGGGCCGGCGTGATCGGCGGCGCTGAGGCCGGCCATCTCCAGCAGCGGCTCCGGGTCCAGCTCGGGCCCGAGGGTCGGGGTGCCCCCGGTGAGCGTCGCGCCGGTCGGGGTGACCTCGATCGGCAGCACCCCGGCGCCGCACTCCTGGGTGACCCTGCCCACGTCGAACAGGCCACGCCGGCTCGCGGTGACCGCGGCGCCCACACTGGGATGCCCGGCGAACGGCAGTTCCTCGGCCGGGGTGAAGATCCGCGCCCGGTACGTCGCCCCGACCTGCGTCGGCGGCAGCACGAACACCGTCTCCGACAGGTTGAACTCCAGCGCCAGCGCCTGCATCTGCTCGGTGGCGAGCCCTTCCGCGCCGAACACCACGGCCAGCGGGTTGCCGGCGAACGGGCGGTCGGTGAAGACGTCCACGATCTCGTAGGCCAAGGTCGACATGTTGATAAACACTAGGCCCTTAGGCTGGTGCCCGTGAGCACGCCGAACCGGGTCTACATCGCTCGACTCGCCGGAGTCGCCGTCTTCGACCCGAACGGCGACCAGGTGGGCCGTGTTCGGGACGCCGTCGCCCGCATGCGGCCGACCCAGCGCCCGCCCGAGATCGTGGGGCTGGTCGCCGAGATGCCGATGCGGCGGCGCATCTTCCTCTCCATCAACCGGATCACCTCCATCGACCCGGACGCCGTGGTGCTCGGCAGCGGCACCCTCAACCTGCGCCGCTTCGAGAAGCGCCCGAACGAGCTGCTGGTGCTCCAGGAGCTGCTGGATCGTCGGGTCCAGCTGGACACCGGGCAGGCCGGCTCGGTGGTCGACGTGGCCATGGAGTGCAGCCGTGGCGGCGAGTGGGCGCTGACCCGGGTCGCCGTCCGCGAGCAGACCAGCCGGCTCGCCCGCCGCGGCCACCTGCACCAGGTGGAGTGGGACCGGGTCCGCGGCCTGGGCGGCCTCGCCGACAACCGGGGTACGGCCAACCTGCTCGCCGTGCTGGAGGACATGCGCCCGGCCGACCTGGCCAACGCCCTCCAGGACCTGCCCGACGCCCGGCGCAACGAGGTGGCCGCCGCGCTGGACGACGAGCGCCTCGCCGACGTGCTCGGCGAGCTGCCCGAGCACGACCAGGTGGAGATCCTGGCCGCGCTGGACCGGGAGCGCGCCGCGGACGTGCTGGAGGAGATGGACCCGGACGACGCGGCCGACCTGCTCAACGAGCTGCCCCCGCCGGAGCAGGACGTGCTGCTCGACCTCATGGAGCCGGACGAGGCCACCCCGGTCCGCCAGTTGCTGCGCTACGCCTCCGGCACCGCCGGCAGCGTGATGACCTCCGAGCCGGTGATCCTGCCGCCGGACGCCACGGTGGCCGAGGCGCTGGCCCGGATCCGCGAGCCGCAGCTCTCCCCCGCCGTGGCCGCGCAGGTCTTCGTGACCCGCGCCCCGCTCACCACGCCGACCGGGCGCTACCTGGGCATGGTCCACTTCCAGGCGCTGCTCCGCGAGCCCCCGGCCGACCTGCTCGGCGGTGTCGTCGTCAACGACATAGACCCGCTGCGGCCGACCACCCCGCTGCCCGAGATCACCCGCCGGATGGCCACCTACGACCTGGTTGCCATGCCGGTGGTGGACCGGAGCATGCGGCTGGTCGGCGCGGTGACCGTGGACGACGTGCTGGACCACTCGCTGCCGCGCGACTGGCGGGACCGGGACGCTCTGACGGCCGCGTCCGCCACCGACGAGGAGACGTTGGACGGCCGAGATGGCTGACCAGCGACGGACCGAGCGGCTGGACCAGCCGCGGGCGCCCCGGGGCCTCCGGCTGCCCCGGATCGACGCGGAGACCTTCGGCCGCTGGTCGGAGGGGATCGCCCGGGGCATGGGCACCGCGAACTTCATCGTCTACATGACGCTGGTGATCGCCGCCTGGTTCGCCTGGAACACGCTGGCCCCGGCGAGCCTGCGCTTCGACCCGTACACGTTCACGTTCCTCACCCTGGTGCTCTCCCTCCAGGCCTCGTACGCGGCCCCGCTGATCCTGCTCGCGCAGAACCGGCAGGCCGACCGGGACCGGATCGCGCTGGAGGAGGACCGGCGGCGGGCCACCATGCAGAAGGCCGACACGGAGTACCTGGCCCGGGAGATCGCCGCGCTGCGCATCGCGATGGGTGAGGTGGCGACCCGGGACTTCCTCCGCTCCGAGCTGGCCCGGCTGGCCGAGGAGCTGGACGAGGCGGCCGAGCGGCGGCGGAAGCTGGAGCGCCGGCAGCAGGAGCGGGAGGCCCGGCGGCAGGCCGGCGGGGAGCCGCTCGACGAGCCCCGCGACGACCTCGACGGCGACTTCGCCCACGACGGCCGCTTCGAGGGCTGAACCCGGCCCGGAACGTATTGAACGCCGCGCGCCTCAAGGGGCCAGGCGAGCGGCGTTCGGCTCGATCGTCCCACTTCGCGGCACGCCCCGTCCACCCCTCGGGCGGCCATCGATTCGCTCACACCGGCCCCCGCCAGCGGCGGGCGCCGATCACCGCCGACGTAGCATTGCGGGCATGTCAGCACCCGTCAGCACCGTCTCCGACGCGATCCAGGCCGCCCTGGCCACCGTCAACGACCCGGAGATCCGCCGGCCGATCACCGAGCTCGGCATGGTCCGTTCCGCCGTCGTCGGCGACGACGGCGTGGTCCGGGTCGAGCTGCTGCTCACCGTGGCCGGCTGCCCGCTGAAGGACAAGCTGCGTACCGACATCACGGCCGCCGTCGCGGCGGTGCCCGGCGTGACCGGCGTCGAGATCGAGTTCGGCGTGATGAGCCCGGAGCAGCGCCAGGAGCTCCAGTCGAAGCTGCGCGGCGGCGGGGCCAGCGCCGAGCCGGTCATCCCGTTCGCCCAGCCCGGCTCCCGCACCCGGGTCTACGCGGTCGCCAGCGGCAAGGGCGGCGTCGGCAAGTCCAGCGTCACGGTCAACCTGGCCGCCGCGCTGGCCGCCCGCGGCCTCTCGGTCGGCGTGGTGGACGCCGACATCTACGGCCACTCGGTGCCCCGGATGCTCGGCGCCGACGGCGCGCCCACCCGGGTCGAGGACATGATCATGCCGCCGCAGTCGCACGGCGTGAAGGTCATCTCGATCGGCATGTTCACCCCGGGCAACGCGGCCGTCGTCTGGCGCGGCCCGATGCTGCACCGGGCACTCCAGCAGTTCCTCGCCGACGTCTACTGGGGCGACCTGGACGTGCTCCTGCTCGACCTGCCCCCGGGCACCGGCGACATCGCGATCTCGGTGGCCCAGCTGCTGCCGAACGCGGAGATCCTGGTCGTCACCACCCCGCAGGCGGCCGCCGCCGAGGTGGCCGAGCGGGCCGGCGCCATCGCGCTGCAGACCCACCAGCGGGTGGTCGGCGTGATCGAGAACATGTCCTGGCTGGAGCTGCCGGACGGCTCCCGGATGGAGGTCTTCGGGGCCGGCGGCGGCGAGGCCGTCGCCGAGTCGCTGACCCGGACCATCGGCGCGCAGGTGCCGGTGCTCGGGCAGATCCCGATGGACACCCGGGTCCGCGAGGGCGGCGACGCCGGCAACCCGATCGTGCTGGCCCAGCCGGAGGCCCCGGCCGCCAAGGCGCTGGTCCAGGTCGCCGACCGCCTCGCGGTGCGCCGCGAGTCCCTGCTCGGCAAGCCCCTGGGTCTCAAGCCCGCCGGTCGCTGACCTCCGGAAAGCTCCCCCACCGACCCTCTTCGGCCCGGCCGAGGAGGGTCGGTCCCGTCAGGGGGTCAGGTGGCGTCGTCGTAGGAGGGCCGGGGGGCCGGCGCCGGGGCGCCGCCGGTGGCGGTGGCCGGACGGGTGCCGTTGGTGCGCACGTCGGCCGCCTTGGCCACGTCCTTGAGCTGGTCGTGCACGCCGGTGACGTCCGAGCGCAGGTCGTCGTACATGCTCTGCAGAGGCTTCCGGAGGGCCTTCTCGTCCTCCTCGCTGAGCAGGTGCTTCCGGATGAACGCCTTGGGGTGCAGGTCCTCCAGTTGGATGTCCGTGCCCAGCTCGCGGCTCAGGTCACCGGTGGCGTTCCGCGCCATGTTGCGGAGGTTGCGGACCATCCGGAGGCCGTCGTTGATCACCGTGGGCAGCCGGTCCCCGAAGATCAACAGTGCCAGGAGCAGCAGGGCGCCGATCTCCCACCAGTTCAGGTTCTCGAACACTCGGCCTCCTCGTGGCGTGTCAGGGCAAGACTACGCACGTCAGGTGGCCGACCGGGAGGGGGTGAGGCGTCCTCACTTGGCGTCTGCGGCGAGCGTCACCGAGGCGTTCTGCCGATTCGAACCGCGCCGGTACTCCACCGTCACCACCGAACCCGGGGCGTACTTGCGGACCAGCGCCACCAGGTCGGTCGGGTCGTTCATCGGGTGCCCGTCCAGCCGGAGCACCACGTCCCCGGTCCGCAGCCCGGCCGCCGCGGCCGGCCCGGCCGGCTCGACGCCGTTGAGGCGTACGCCGCCGCCGCTCACGCCGGTGCCGCCCACCTGGGCGCCGATCACCGTACGCCGGGCCTTGCCGGTGCCGATGATGTCCTCGGTGACCCGCTTCGCCTGGTTGATCGGGATGGCGAAGGCGAGCCCGATGTTGCCGGCCTCCTGCCCGTCGGCGACCAGCGACTTGATCGTCGAGTTCACCCCGACCACCCGGCCGGCCCCGTCGACCAACGGGCCGCCGGAGTTGCCGTGGTTGACCGCCGCGTCGGTCTGGATCGCCGCGTAGTAGCGGGTCGGCCCGCCCGGCTCACCGGCCATCATGGTGCGGTCCAGGGCGCTGACGATGCCGGCGGTGACCGTGTTGGCCAGGGAGAGCGGCGAACCGATGGCGAGCACCGGGTCGCCGACGGCGAGCGCGTCCGAGTCGCCGAACTCCACCGGCTTCAGCCCGGTCCGGGTCACCTTGATGACCGCGATGTCCGACTCCGGGTCCTGCCCCACCACGGTGCCCGGTGCGGTGCTGCCGTCGTTGAAGACCACCGTGGCCTTGCCGGGGCCGTCGGCGACCACGTGGTCGTTGGTGATGATGTGCCCGTCGGCGCTCACCACGAAGCCGGAGCCCTCGCTGGTGCCGCCGAGGCTGGCCACCCGGACGGTGACCACGCTGGGCAGCACCTTCTCGGCGACCCCGGCCAGCGACTCGGGCTTGCGCTGGGCGAGCGCCGGGGCCTGCCCGGACTGCGCGCCGAGCGTCGGCACGCCACCGCCGCCGCGCAGGAAGGCGTAGGTCAGCGCGCTGCCGAGCGAGCCGGCGAGCAGGGCGGTGATCAGCGAGATCAGCACCACCTGGCGCAGCCCCGGACGGGTCGGCGCGTCGGGGTCGGTCACCGGCTCCGGCTCGCCGCCGCCGGCGACCGGGGCGGCCGGGACCACCACGGCCGCGGGCGCGTACGGGTCGCGCCAGGGGTCGGCGAGCGCGTCGGACCACCAGGGCGAGGTCGTGCCGCCCCCGGCGCCCTGCGGCGGCTGCCCGGGCCCCGGCCCTCCCGCCGATGCCGGGCTCCCGCCGGGCTGGCGCCAGTCCCAGCCGTCGGTCACGTCGGTGCCTCCCAGTCCGTCCCCCATGCCCCGCTTGGAGGGCCGGCGGAGCCGACCGTGCCGCACGGGACTCCGTCCAGGATTGCACGGATGCCCCGAGTGGAGTCAGGGGTTGCGGCGCGTGATCGTCTGAGGGCGGACTCGCGGCTGCGCCCGTTGAGGCGCGCCTCTAGGCTCTCAGTGCCAACCGACCCCTCGCACCAGTCCGCCCGGAGGTGTCCCATCGCCACGGTCGCCGGCTCCGGCAACTCGACCGCCCAGGCGCTCCAGTTCGCCGAGTCGTACGTCACCGAGGACCTCGTGCTGCGGACGGCCCGCGCCCTCGCCCACGAGGTGGGCGTCGACGCGGTGACGCCGGGCGCCGGGGCCGCGCTGCGCCTGCTCGCCGCCGCCGGGAACGCCCGGGCGGTGGTGGAGATCGGCACCGGCACCGGGGTGAGCGGGGTCTGGTTGCTCCGCGGCATGCGCCCCGACGGGGTGCTCACCACCATCGACGTGGAGGTCGAGCACCAGCGCATCGCGCGGCGGCTGTTCCAGGAGGCGGGTTTCGCGTCGGGCCGTACCCGGATCATCACCGGTCGGGCCCTCGACGTGCTGCCGCGGCTCGCGGACGGCGCCTACGACCTGGTCTTCGTCGACGCCGAGGCGGCCGGCTTCGCCGCCTGCGTGGACGCCGCGTTGCGGCTGCTGCGCCGCGGCGGGGTGCTCGCGCTCAACGGGGCCCTGGCCGGCGGCCGGATCGGCGATCCGGCCGCCCGCGACGTGGAGACGGTGACCGTGCGGGAGACCATCAAGGCGATCCGCGAGTCGGAGCACTGGGTGCCGGCGCTGCTGCCGGTCGGGCACGGCCTGCTGGCCGCCGTGAAGGGCTGACCGCCTCCGGTCAGGCCAGCGTGGCCAGCCAGCGCAGCAGCCCGCGGACGCCCCAACCGGTGGCGCCCTTGACCAGTTCGCCGTGCACGTCGTCCGACCAGGAGGGTGCGGACATGTCCACGTGCACCCAGCGGTCGCGCAGGTCGCCGGTGAACTCGCGGAGGAAGAGCGCGGCGACCACCGAGCCGGCGCCCCGGTTCGGGGAGCTGTGCAGGTCGGCGATCTCGCTGCCCAGGTACTCGACGTAGTCGTCGGCCAGCGGCATCCGCCAGGCCCGCTCGCCGGCCGCCGTGATCGCGTCCAGCAGGCCGGCGGCGAGGTCGTCGTTCTCGCTGTAGAGGGCGGCGTGCCGCTTGCCCAGCGCCACCGCGTTCGCCCCGGTCAGGGTGGCCAGGTCGACCAGCAGGTCGGGCTTCAGCTCCCGCACCGCGTACGCCATGGCGTCGGCGAGCACCAGCCGGCCCTCGGCGTCGGAGTTGGTGCTCTCGCTGGTCACGCCGCCGTAGTGGCGGACGATGTCGCCGGGGCGGAACGCCGAGCCGCTCACCATGTTCTCGGCGAGCGGGGCCAGCGTGGTGACCCGCACCGGCAGCCCGAGCGTGGCGGCGCCCAGGGTGGCGGCGACCACCGCGGCGGCACCGGCCATGTCCTTGCGCATCAGCTTCATGGCCGGCACCGGCTTGATCGAGATGCCGCCGGTGTCGAAGGTGATCCCCTTGCCGACGAGCACCACGTGGGTACGCGCGTCGGCCGGCCGCCAGTCGAGCTCGACCAGGCGGGGGCCGCTGGCCGAGCCGCCGCCGACGGCCAGGATGCCGCCGAAGCCCTCGGCGACCAGGTCCTCCGGCCCCCGCACCCGCAGGTGCAGGTCGGCGCGGCCGGACGCGGCGGAGGCCACCTCAGCGGC
Source organism: Micromonospora sp. NPDC004540 (assembly GCF_040610095.1). Taxonomy (NCBI): domain Bacteria; kingdom Bacillati; phylum Actinomycetota; class Actinomycetes; order Micromonosporales; family Micromonosporaceae; genus Micromonospora; species Micromonospora sp. NPDC004540. The sequence goes on along the minus strand of NZ_JBEXLR010000003.1, from coordinate 4,926 downwards.
GAACCACTCCGGGTTCTTGGTCGACGAGGGGGTGTTGGTCAGGTCCCGGGCCAGCCGGGTCATCTCGGCGGTGGTCCGGGCGGTGGCCAGGGTCGGCGCGAGCGCCTCCGGGTCGCCGACCACGACGTCCACCTCGGCCAGCGCGGATGTGCCGCCGGCCTCGGTCAGCCGGTAGCGGTAGGAGCCGAGCAGCAGCCCCTCGGCCAGGCCGCGCAGCGCGTCCGCGGCCTCGTCGGGCAGAGCAATCGTGATGTGCGTCTCATCCTTGGCAGCCCGGGCCAGGGCCGCGCCGGCGACCCGCCAGTCGTGCTCGTCACCGGCGCCGACGCCGAGCAGCCAGAGCCGGGCGGGGCTGCCGCTGGGACGCAGGTGCTCCCGCACCTCCCCGGCGGCGCCGGTGAGCCGGGTGGCGGGCAGCAGCGCGATCGCCTCGGCCCGGACGTCGTCGCCGGTCGGGGTGGCGGTGGGGACCAGCGCGGCCGGGGTGTCCGGCCCCTCGGGACGAATGGGCAGGACGAGGGTGTCGGGCCGCGCGGGCCCGCTCACCAGACGAATGGCCAGCACGCTGGACCGTACCTCCGAAACTGCTCGAAGCGGGACACTTTGCCGCTCACCGGGCGATGAAGGCCCTGAGCCACCGGCTCGGCCGGTGGCTCAGGGTATGACGAACCGTCCGCGCGACAGACGTCGCGCGGACCGCTCCTCGAATCAGCCGGCGGCCGCCTTCAGCGCGTCACCCAGCGCGGTGGCCTCGTCGGGAGTCATCTCGACGACGAGCCGGCCACCACCCTCCAGCGGGACCCGCATGACGATGCCCCGGCCCTCCTTGGTGACCTCCAGCGGACCGTCGCCCGTCCGCGGCTTCATCGCCGCCATGTTGTCTCCCCTCAGACCTACACCAGGGTTGGTGGGTTGCCCCACAGCCACTTCGTCATAACCACCCGCAACCGTCGCGGGGGCGTCGACCAACGATTTTCCCTGATGAACACCGCCGGACCCAAACCGAAGCAGCATTGATGTAACAGCACCTAGCTTATCTTGGATAGGCCTGTCACAATGTGCGGTCATGCAGGCACGGTCGGCACTCTTCGACCTGTACGGCGACCACCTCCGGGCGAGGGGTGGCCGCGCACCGGTCGCCGCCCTGGTCAAGCTGCTGGCACCGCTCGGGATCGCGCCACCGGCGGTGCGCACCGCGGTCTCCCGGATGGTCCGCCAGGGCTGGCTCGAACCGCTCCGGCTCGCCTCGGGACCCGGATATTCGATCACACCGAAGGCGGCCCGGCGGCTGGACGAGGCGGGCGCCCGGATCTACCGCACGGGCCGGCACGCCTGGGACGGCCGGTTCGACCTGCTGGTGCTGGAGGCCCCCGCGTCCCGGCGGGACCGGCAGCGGCTCGCCGCCAACCTGACCTTCCTCGGCTACGGCACGCTCGACGACTGCACCTGGGTGGCGACCCGTCCGGGTGAGGACGTCGACGTCCTGCTCGCCGAGGCCGGGGTGCGCTACGAGCGGTTCACGGCCGCGCACGCCGCCGGCACCCCCGGCGCCATGGGAGTGGTCCGCCGCGCCTGGGACCTGGCCGAGATCGGCCGCGCCTACGAGCGGTTCGTCGCCGAGCAGAAGCCGTTGCTCACCGGGGTCACCGTGCGCAGCAGCGACGAGGAGGCGTACGCGGCCCGGTTCCGGCTGGTGCACGCGTGGCGTACCTTCCTGTTCCGGGACCCGCAGTTGCCGCCGGCACTGCTCCCCGAGCGCTGGCCGGGCAGCAGCGCCGCCAGCTTCTTCGACCGACACGCGGCCCGGCTCCGGCCGCCCGCCGACCGGTACGTCGAGCAGTGCCTCGACGCCAGCAACCGCCTCGCCCGACAGAAGGGTCGTTAGAAACGTGACCGAGCCGCTGCTCGTCGACCGCACCGACGCCGTCGTCACCCTGACGCTGAACCGCCCGACGGCGATGAACTCGCTCGACGTGGCGCTCAAGGAGGCGCTCCGGGACACCCTGGCGGAGCTGGAGGCCGACCGGTCCTGCCGGGCGGTCGTGCTGGCCGGCGCGGGCGGCTCGTTCAGCGCCGGGCAGGACCTGCGGGAGCACGTGCAGACCCTGGAGTCCGCCGACGCCGACCCCCTGGGCACCGTGCGGGCCCACTACAACCCGATCGCCGCCCGGCTGGCCAACCTGCCCAAGCCGGTGATCGCCGCGGTCCGGGGCATGGCCGCCGGGGCCGGCGCCTCGCTGGCGTTCCTCGCCGACTTCCGGATCGGCGGCCCGAAGACCCGGTTCCTGATGGCCTTCGCCGGGGTCGGGCTCGCCGCCGACACCGGCGCCTCCTGGACGCTCCCCCGGCTCGTCGGGCACGCCAAGGCCGTCGAGCTGCTGATGCTCGCCGAGCCCGTGGGCGCCGAGGACGCCTGCCGGCTGGGCCTGCTCACCCGGCTCGTGGACGACGACGAGCAGGTGCTCCCGGCCGCGCAGGAGCTGGCCGCCCGGCTCGCCGCCGGCCCGACCGTCGCCTACGGGGCGATCAAGCGCCAGCTCTCCATCGCCGACGCCGGCACCCTGGCCGACGCGCTGGCCGCCGAGGCGCAGGCCCAGGCGATCTGCGGCGCCACCGCCGACCACCGGGCCGCCACCATGGCCTTCGTGAACAAGCAGAAGCCGGTCTTCGAGGGCCGCTGACCCGCCCCCGGGTCAGTCGTCCTCCTCGGGATCCTGGTTGGCCTCGGCGCCGAGCACGAATGCCTGCATGGCCAGCTCGTCGCCGGCCGGCGAGACGAAGGCGGGCAGCTCGCGCGGGCCCAGCTCCTGCACGTAGGCCCAGAAGAGCCGGACCGCCTCGGCGGGCGACGCCGCCTCGATCGGCAGGTCGAGGCTGACCAGCCAGGAACGGCGGGCCGGCGGCGGGCCGATCCGGTCGGCCAGCTCGCGGAAGCGGGCCGGGTCGAGGCCGGTGACCGGCCCGTCGAGGGCCAGGCCGGCGACCGGCACCGGCTCGTCCAGCACGCGTCGGGTGTACGTCACCACGAGCACCCCGGGACCGGCCTCCGACTGCGGGTCGTCCGGGTCCTCCCGGACCTCCCCGGTGGCCAGCGCGACCCGGCCGAGCGCCACCAGCCGCAGCGGCTCGTCGACCAGCACCGCGACCGGGTCACCGGGGCGGGGGCGGACGGCCGCGTCGAGCCCGGTCAGCTCCAGCGTGTCGTGGTGCACCAGCCGCTCGGCCTCGTAGCGCTCGGCGGGCAGCAGCACCCCCCAGGCGCCCGGCGCGGTGCCGCCCTCGATCGTCCCGCTCGTCCGCGGCTCGGTGTCGGTCATGTCCCAATCCCATCACGCCGGACCGGGGCCGGTCCCGGCGCGTCCGCCGTCCGGGTCACGCCCCGGGGCGCTCGCCGGCCACGTGGCAGCCGGCGAGATGGTCGTCGACCATGCCGGTGGCCTGCATGAGCGCGTAGGCCGTGGTCGGGCCGACGAAGCGGAAGCCGCTCTTCTTGAGCGCCTTGGCCATGGCCGTGGACTCCGGGGTGAGCGCCGGCACCTCGGCGAACGACCGCGGCCGGGCCGCCCGGGGCGGCGGCGCGTAGGACCAGAGCAGCGCGGAGAGGCCGTCGGGCAGCACCAGGGCGGCCCGGGCGTTGGCGATGGCCGCCTCGACCTTGGCCCGGTTGCGGACGATGCCGGCGTCGGCCAGCAGCCGGGCCACGTCGGCCTCGCCGTAGCCGGCGACCTTCTCGATCCGGAACTCGTCGAAGGCGAGCCGGAACGCGGGCCGCTTGCGCAGGATGGTCAGCCAGGACAGGCCGGACTGGAACGCCTCCAGGGTCAGCCGCTCGTAGAGCGCGTCGTCGCCGCGCAGTGGCCGGCCCCACTCCTCGTCGTGGTAGACGGCATAGTCCGGGGTGCTCGCCCCCCAGGCGCAGCGGGGCAGCCCGTCGGCGCCGGTCACCAGGTCAGTCACGCCGTACACGGTAGGTCAGCCCACCGACAACCGGCCGCGCGCGGCGGTCAGGGCAGCCGGCCCTGCTCCACCAGCCGGGCGAACTTCTTCAGCGCCTGGGTCAGGCCGAACTTCGAGCCCGGCCAGAGCACCGGCCAGGCCACCCGGCCGGCCGTCCCGCCGGGCAGGTGGAACCACTCGTGCCAGACCACCTGGGTCCGGTCCCGCGCCATCGGGGTGCAGCGCAGCACGCCGGGGCCGCGCAGCAGCCGGCCGCAGTGCACCACCCCGACCTCGTACGGCGCGTCCACCCGGACCACCCGCATCTCGTCACGGACCACGGCCGGGCCGAGCGCGGTGACCGCCTCGACCAGGCTCCCCTCGCCGCCGTCCCCCTCGACCACGCGGACGGTGGTGAACGGGATCCAGTCGGACTGCCGCTCCCAGGCGGTCAGCGCGGCGAAGACCCGCTCGGCCGGCGCCTTGACGATCACCGTCGCGGTGACCTCGGCGGCCCCGGGCTGCGCCGCCTCGGCGAAGCCGGCGCCGCCTTCCGCGCCCGTCACGCGGACTCCGAGCGGACCACCGGCCCGCGTTCCCGGTCGTCGTCGCGGGCGGCCCCGTTGGTCGGGGCGGCCTCGGCGGTGGGGTCACGGTCGGCGGGGGTGGCGGTCGCGTCGGCGGGCGGCCGGAGGCCGACCTCGGGCGGGGTCTGGTCGACCGGGGCCGCCACCGGGGCGATCGGGGCCGGGCCGCCGGTGGGTGCCGACGGGCCGGCGGACGGCAGCGTGGCCACGTCCTCGACGGCGGCGGCGGCCGGGGCCTCCGCCACGCCGGCCTCGGCGGTGAGCGGCTCGGCGGCCGGCGGTTCGGCGATCGGCGGCTCGGCGGCCGGCGGGTCGGCGGCCGGCGGCGGCGCGGCCGCGCAGGCCGCGCAGGCGTACGCGAAAAGTCTGCTCCGCCAGCGCGACACCGGCTGGCAGGCGGTGG